>NZ_JBGOGX010000015.1:0-135363 GCF_054788455.1 Pseudomonas sp. ZL2
CTGTCAACTGCCTTTTTCACCGCTGTCGATCTTTCGATCGAAGCCCTTCCGGATGGCCCTGGAACCGCTAACTCTTTGAAACTCAAGGAGTTTTCAGCTCCGACTGCGCCGGAAGTGGTGCGCATTATAAGGGGATTCGAAAGCCCGTCAAGGCTTAATTTCAATAAACCTTAACATTGCTGAAAAACAAAGCGGGGAGGCCTGCCGGCCTCCCCGTCTATATATATATATATATATATATATATAGCTACACCAGCAGGCGATTACTCAGCCTTGAGGGTAACCCGGGCAAATGCCTTCTTGCCCGCCTGGCACACATGGGTCGCACCAAGCGCAAACATGAAGTCGCGATCAACCACCGCACCGTCGACTTTCACGGCGCCGCCATTGAGCAGATCCCGCGCCATCGCCGAGTTCTTCACCAGGCCCGCCCGGTTCAACACGGCAGCGATCGGCAAGCCTTCAGCCGCAGCAACCTCGACATCAGGCAGGTCCTCCGGCAACTCGCCCTCTTTCATACGGTTACCTGCCGCGCGGTGCGCATTGGCGGCAGCCTCCTCACCATGGAAGCGTGCAACGATCTCTTCCGCCAGCTTGATTTTGATGTCACGCGGGTTCGCGCCATTGGCGACATCCGCACGGAACTGCTCGATCTCTTCCATGGAACGGAAGCTCAGCAGCTCGAAGTAGCGCCACATCAAGGTGTCAGGAATCGACACGAGCTTGCTGTACATCACTCCGGGGGCTTCCTGGATGCCGACATAATTGCCCAGCGACTTGGACATCTTCTTCACGCCGTCGAGCCCTTCGAGCAACGGCATGGTCACGATGCTCTGCGCTTCCTGGCCGTAGGCACGCTGCAGCTCGCGCCCCATCAGCAGGTTGAACTTCTGGTCGGTACCGCCGAGCTCGACATCGCACTTCAGTGCCACCGAGTCATAGCCCTGCACCAGCGGGTAGAGGAACTCGTGGATCGCGATCGGCTGGTTGGTGGTGTAGCGCTTGTCGAAGTCGTCGCGCTCGAGCATGCGCGCCACGGTGTACTGCGACGCCAGGCGAATGAAATCGGCAGGACTGAGCTTGTCCATCCAGGTGGAGTTGAACGCGACTTCGGTCTTGGCCGGGTCGAGAATCTTGAACACCTGCTGTTTATAGGTCTCGGCGTTATCCAGCACCTGCTCGCGGGTCAGCGGCGGACGGGTGGCACTCTTGCCGCTCGGGTCACCGATCATGCCGGTGAAGTCACCGATCAGGAAGATCACCTGGTGACCCAGATCCTGGAACTGGCGCAGCTTGTTGATCAGGACGGTATGCCCCAGGTGCAGGTCAGGCGCAGTCGGGTCAAAACCCGCCTTGATCCGCAGCGGTTGCCCGCGCTTGAGCTTCTCGACCAACTCGGACTCGACCAGTACCTCTTCCGCTCCACGCTTGATCAGCGCTAGCTGCTCTTCAACCGACTTCATAACAGACCCGCAAGGCTCAGATTCAAAGGGACCCAACCATACAAGATCAGCCATCAAATACAAGTTTTTGCCCCGAGTGTGACCTCGAAGCCGACTGATGACGTCTGCGCGCTTGCGCTGAAGGGGATTTGGTTATATTTTATACAGTTATTTCATCTTCATCATGTCATTCATCTTTTCCACTTCATCTATTTCAAAGTCAATTCATCTATGACCAACGAACCGCCTAAAGCGCCCCCGCTTTATCCGAAGAGCCACCTGTTGGCCGCCAGCGGCATCGCCGCCTTACTCAGCCTGGCCTTGCTGGTGTTCCCATCCAGCGAGGTCGAAGCCAAGAAAACCACCCTGAACCTGGAGCTGGAAAGCCCGGCCGAGCAACTCAAGCAGGAACAGGACGCCCCACTTACCCAGAACACTGACGCCGCGCCCTCGCCGTTTGCGCAGATCGACAACAGCGCCGCACCGACCGAAACCGCCAAGGTCGAGCCGGCGCCTGCCGCTGCCGAAGCTGCGCCAGCCAGCAAGGACCCAAGCCACCGCGAAGTTACCGTGAGCCGTGGCGATACCCTGTCGACCCTGTTCGCCAAGGTCGGCCTGCCGGCTACCGCCGTGCATGAAGTGCTGACCAGCAACAAGCAGGCCAAGCAGTTCAGCCAACTCAAACACGGCCAAGTGCTGAAGATCGAGCTCGACAAGGACGGTCAGTTGGCCAGCCTGCACAGCAAGCTCAGCGACCTCGAAACCATTCGCCTGACCAAGAGCGCAAACGGTTACGCGTTCAACCGTGAAATCAGCAAGCCAGTGGTGCGTTCCGCCTATGTTCATGGCGTGATCAAGAGCTCGCTGTCGGCCTCGGCCCAACGCGCCGGCCTGAATCACAATCTGACCATGGATATGGCACGTATTTTTGGCTACGACATCGACTTCGCCCAGGATATCCGCCAGGGCGACGAATTCGACGTGATCTACGAACAGAAGGTCATGAACGGCAAGGTCGTCGGCACCGGCAATATCCTGTCCGCGCGCTTTACCAACCGCGGCAAGAGCTTCACCGCGGTGCGCTACACCAACAAGCAGGGCAACACCAACTACTACACCGCCGACGGCAACAGCATGCGCAAGGCGTTCATCCGTACTCCGGTTGATTTCGCCCGTATCAGCTCGCGCTTCTCGGCAGGCCGCAAGCACCCGATCCTGAACAAGATCCGCGCACACAAAGGTGTCGACTACGCAGCACCACGCGGTACACCGATCAAGGCGGCCGGTGACGGCAAGGTCCTGCTGGCGGGCCGCCGCGGTGGTTACGGCAACACCGTGATCATCCAGCACGGCAACCGCTACCAGACCCTGTACGGGCACATGCAGGGCTTCGCCAAGGGCGTGAAGACCGGCGGTTCCGTCAAGCAAGGGCAGATCATCGGCTACATCGGCACCACCGGCCTGTCCACCGGCCCGCACCTGCACTACGAGTTCCAGGTCAACGGCGTACACGTCGACCCGCTCGGGCAGAAGCTGCCAATGGCCGACCCGATCGCCAAGGCCGAGCGCCAGCGTTTCCTGCAGCAAAGCCAGCCACTGGTCGCGCGCATGGAGCAGGAAAAGGCCACCCTGCTCGCCTCGAGCAAGCGTTAAGCAATGCCGCTCTATCTGGGTGTGATGTCCGGGACCAGCCTCGATGGCCTGGACATCGCCTTGATCGAACAGGAGCAGCACCTCAAGCTGCTCGCTACCCATTACATTCCCATGCCCGCCAGCCTGCGCCAGGACCTGCTGGACCTGTGCGCCAGCGGGCCTGACGAGATCGCCCGCGCGGCCCTGGCAGAGAACCAGTGGGTGCGCCTTGCCGCCGAAGGCATCCAGCACCTGCTGGCCGCCCAAGACCTCAAGCCTGAGGCCATTCGCGCCATCGGCAGCCATGGCCAGACCATTCGTCACGAACCGGCGCGCGGTTTCACCGTGCAGATCGGCAATCCGGCGTTGCTGGCTGAGCTCACCGGCATCAGCGTAGTCAGCGACTTTCGCCGCCGCGACGTTGCTGCTGGCGGCCAGGGTGCGCCGCTGGTACCGGCCTTCCACGAAGCGCTGTTCGCCCACCAGGGCCAACGCCTGGCAGTGCTCAACGTCGGCGGTTTCAGCAATCTCAGCCTGATCGAACAGGACAAGCAAGTCAGCGGCTTCGATTGCGGGCCGGGTAACGTGCTGCTCGATGCCTGGATCCAGCAGAAACAGGGCCACAGCTACGACGCCGACGGTGCCTGGGCTGGCACCGGCCAGGTGATCCCCGGTTTGCTCGCCTCCCAACTCAGTGACCCGTTCTTCGCCGGTACCGGGCCGAAAAGTACCGGCCGCGAAGTGTTCAACCTGCCTTGGTTGAACCAGCATCTTGCGTCTCAGCCGGGCTATCGGGATGAAGACGTGCAGGCCACCCTGCTGGAGCTGACCGCCCGCAGTATCGTCAGCTCGTTGCAGGCGGCGCAGGACGATACCCAGGCCTTGCTGGTCTGCGGTGGCGGCGCGCACAACAGCGTGCTGATGCAGCGCCTGGCAACACTGCTACCCAACGCCCGGGTCAGCAGCACTGCCGCTTGCGGGGTCGACCCTGACTGGGTCGAAGCCATGGCCTTCGCCTGGCTGGCCCACTGCTGCCTGGAGCACATCCCCGCCAACCGCCCCAGCGTCACTGCTGCTCGTGGCCTGCGGGTGCTGGGCGCGATCTACCCGGCATAAACCGCAGATAGCAAAACGCCGCGCATCGGCGCGGCGTTTGCGGTACTGCCCTTGCGATCAGATCGAGAACGAAGAGCCGCAACCACAGGTCGTGGTGGCGTTCGGGTTCTTGATGACGAAACGCGAGCCTTCCAGGCCTTCCTGGTAATCCACCTCGGCTCCTGCCAGGTACTGAAAGCTCATCGGATCGACCACCAGGGCCACGCCTTCGCGCTCGACGATGGTGTCGTCTTCGGCAACATCTTCATCGAAAGTGAAACCGTACTGAAAACCCGAGCAACCGCCGCCGGTCACGAATACTCGCAACTTCAGGCGTTCATTGCCTTCTTCATCGACCAGGGTCTTCACCTTGTGCGCTGCACCCTCAGTGAACTGCAATGCCACAGGGGTGAAGGATTCGACGCTCATGCTGACTATCTCCCGGCGCTATGCCGCCATAATGCGTGATGACGCGCATTATCCGCTTCTCCGAGAAAAGCGGTCAACAATACAAAAGCTGCAAGGGGTTGGCTGCAAGCTATAAGCGGATCGCGTCCGCCTTTGACTTGCAGCTTGAAACCTACCGTTTAAGGCAGCAGGCCGGCGTGGGAAAGCCCCATGCGCTCGTCCAGGCCGAAGAGGATGTTGAGGTTCTGTACCGCCTGCCCCGACGCGCCCTTGACCAGGTTGTCGATCACCGACAGCACCACGACCAGGTCGCCGCCTTGCGGACGGTGCACGGCAATCCGGCAAACGTTGGCGCCGCGCACGCTGCGGGTTTCCGGGTGACTGCCAGCCGGCATTACGTCGACGAACGGTTCATCGGCATAGCGTTTCTCGAACAGCGCCTGCAGATCGACCGAGGTATCGGCGACGGTCGCGTACAGGGTCGAATGGATACCGCGGATCATCGGGGTCAGGTGCGGCACGAAGGTCAGGCCGACATCAGTACCCGCTGCACGGCGCAGGCCCTGGGTGATTTCCGGCAGATGACGGTGCCCTTTGACCGCGTAGGCCTTCATGCTCTCGCCCGCCTCACAGAACAGCGAACCAACCGCCGCGCCACGACCGGCGCCGCTGACACCGGACTTGCAGTCGGCGATCAGGCGCGAGGCATCGGCGATACCGGCTTCGAGCAGTGGCAGGAAGCCCAACTGGGTAGCGGTAGGGTAGCAACCCGGCACGGCGATCAGGCGCGCCTGGCGAATCTGCTCGCGATTCACTTCAGGCAAGCCGTACACCGCGTCCTTGAGCAGCTCTGGCGCACCGTGGGGCTGGCCGTACCACTTGGCCCATTCATCGGCATCCTGCAGGCGGAAGTCAGCGGACAGGTCGATGACCTTGGTGCCAGCGGCCAGCAACTCGCCCGCCAGGGCATGGGCGACACCGTGCGGGGTAGCGAAGAACACCACGTCGCAGGCAGCCAGGGTCTTCACGTCCGGCACACTGAAGGCCAGACCGTCGTAGTGACCGCGCAGGTTCGGGTACATATCGGCAACCGCCAGGCCGGCTTCGGAGCGCGAGGTGATCACCGCCACCTCGGCCTGTGGATGCTGTGCCAACAGACGCAGCAGCTCGACCCCGGTGTAACCCGTGCCGCCAACGATACCGACCTTGACCATAACGCGTGCCCCTTATCAACGAACCAACAGGAAAGCCCACGATAATAGGGGCGCTGAAACACGCCCACAACTGTTGCGATGGCTCGCGCCCCCCCTAGCCTCTACTATCTGACGACCGTGAACCCTGAAGGAACTCAACCCCATGCTTTTTCTCTGGATCAAAGCGCTGCATATCGTCAGCGTAGTCTGCTGGTTCGCCGGCCTGTTTTACCTGCCGCGCTTGTTCGTCTACCACGCACAAAGCCAGGACAGCATCAGCCAGGAGCGCTTCGTGATCATGGAGCGCAAGCTGTACCGCGGCATCATGCTGCCAGCGATGATCGCCAGCCTGGTCTTCGGCATCTGGCTGCTGAGCCTTACCCCGGGCTTTCTCAGCCAGGGCTGGATGCACGCCAAGCTCACCCTGGTGGTGTTGCTGATCGGCTATCACCATATGTGCGGCGCACAGCTCAAGCGCTTCGCCCGTGGTGAAAACAAACGCAGCCACGTGTTCTACCGCTGGTTCAATGAAGCGCCGGTGCTGGTCCTGCTGGCCGTGGTAATTCTGGTGGTGGTCAAACCGTTCTAACCTAAGCCCATACTCAGCCTCGGGAAACCTGCCATGTCATTGCCTGCCCTGCTCGAACAACGCCTGCGTCTGCCGGTCGTAGCGGCACCGATGTTTCTGATCTCCAACCCGCAACTGGTACTGGCCTGTTGCGCCAATGGCGTGGTCGGCAGTTTCCCGGCGCTGAACCAGCGCGATAGCGCTGGCTTCAAGGCCTGGCTCGAAGAAATCGAAACCGGCCTGGCAACCCTCGACAAGCCTGCGCCCTATGCGGTCAACCTGATCGTGCACCAGAGCAACCCGCGCCTGCAGGCGGACCTGGCGCTGTGCGTCGAGCACCGGGTGCCAATCGTCATCACCAGCCTCGGAGCGGTGAAGGAGCTGGTCGATGCCGTACATGGCTACGGCGGCCTGGTGTTCCATGATGTGACCACTCGCCGGCATGCCGAGAAAGCCGCCGAAGCCGGCGTCGACGGTCTGATTGCCGTGGCGGCGGGCGCTGGAGGCCATGCCGGGACCTGGAGCCCGTTCGCCCTTGTTGCCGAAATTCGCCAGTTCTTCGACAAGACATTACTGCTGGCCGGCTGCATCAACCGTGGCCAGGAAATCCTTGCCGCGCAACTGCTGGGCGCCGACCTTGCCTACCTGGGCACGCGCTTTATCGCCACCCACGAGAGCCAGGCGCCGGGGCCCTACAAAGAAATGATGCTTGAAGCCAAGGCAGCCGATATCATCCACACCGCTGCGGTTTCCGGGGTGCCTGCCAGCTTCATGCGCCAGAGCCTGGAAAACGCCGGTTTCGACATGGCCGCCCTGCGCAGCCACACCGAGACCAAGCTCAAACCCATCGACGACGAGGCCAAGGCCTGGAAGACCGTCTGGTCTGCCGGACAAGGTGTCGGTGCGATCGACCAGCTGTGCTCGGTCGAGCAACTGATTGCCCGCCTGGATGCCGAGTACCGCCAGGCACACGCCTCGGCCACAGCCCTGAGCCGCCACTGGCCGGGCTGATTTACGCTTTATCACGGCAAAGGAAGCCTGCATGAACAACACCCTCACCTTCGCAAACGAGCTGATGAGCCCTCAAGGCCGAATCGGCCGGCTCCGCCTTCTGGCCTGGAGCCTGGGTTTGATTGCGGCCACCGTGGCCTTTGCGCTGTTGCTGGGCTGGGTGACTAGTGCAGTGTGGAAAGACGCTGCCGGCCTAATCCTGATTGCCGCCCTTATCGCTCGAATCATGAGCATGATCTTCTTCGTCAAGCGCCTGCACGACCTGAACTGGAGTGGCTGGTTCTGCTGGGCAGTGTTGTTGCCCTGGGTCGGCAACTTCCTGCTGCTGCTCCTGCTGCTGATACCTGGCAATCGAGGCAACAATCGCTTCGGACCTGCCCCACCGCCCAACAGCATGTCCGTCGTTATACTGGCCTCGATGTGGCTGGTAGTGATCGTTGTCGCAGTGGTTTTGACCGTGTTCAGGCCCGGTATCTGAATCACACCGGCAGCACCTCAAGCCCGCTAGCTGTAAACTGCGCACTTTGGCCACCCTTCCCGACTGGAGAACTGCATGACCCGTTACGCCATGATCACCGGTGCCTCCAGCGGCTTGGGCCTGGCACTGGCCGAGGCGCTGGCACGTCGGGGACGCAATCTGATCCTGGTGGCCCGCCAGCGTGACCCGCTGGAAAGCATCGCCATCGAGCTGACCCAGCGTTTTGGCGTCGAAGTGCTGTTCCGCGCCTGCGACCTGGGCGAGCCCCTGCGCCTGTCGGGGTTCCTTCTGGAACTCGAAGAAAGCGAACGGCACATCGACTTGCTGGTCAACTGCGCCGGTATCCGTTCCTACGGGCATTTCCTCGCCCAGGAGTGGAGCGATGAACAGGACCTGATCGAGGTGAACATTCTTGCCCTGACCCGTCTCTGCCACGCCCTGGGCAATGCCATGGCGGTGCAAGGTGGCGGGCAGATCCTCAACGTTGCCTCCCTTGCTGCTTTCGCCCCCGGGCCGTGGATGAGCAGCTATGCGGCGAGCAAGGCTTATGTACTGCACTTTTCCGAAGGCCTGCGCGAAGAGCTCAAGCGCACGGGCATCAAGGTCTCGGTACTTTGCCCAGGCCCGGTGCGCTCGCCGTTGCGGCGCATCCCACGGTTGGAGAAAGGCCAGCGCTGCCTCAGCCCGGAAGAAGTCGCCCTGTACACCGTGCGTGCCCTGGACAAGAACCGCGCCCTGATCATCCCCGGCCGCCGTAACCGCTGGCTGGCCTTCAGCCCGCGCCTGCTGTCGCGCTGGGTAACGCGCAAGCTGGCCGGCGCCATCAACCAGGCCTATTGCCCTCGCTAATTTGCACAGAGCTGGGCGCAAGCGCCTGGCCTGCGTACACTCAAGTCCGATTACCCTCATGGAGCAACCGTAAGTGGAAACTCTGTTTACCAAGATCATCAACCGGGAAATCCCGGCCAAGATCATCTACGAGGACGACCAGGTTCTGGCCTTCCACGATATCGCCCCGCAGGCACCGGTACATTTTCTGGTCATCCCGAAAAAACCGATCCGCACGCTCAACGACCTCACCGAAGAAGACAAGGGCCTGGCCGGGCATATCCTCTTCACCGCTCAGCGGTTGGCCAAAGAGCTGGGCTGCGAAGACGGCTTTCGGGTGGTCATGAACTGCAATGAGCAAGGTGGGCAGACCGTCTACCACATTCATATGCACGTACTTGGCCAGCGTCAGATGCACTGGCCACCGGGCTGATCCAGGGCAAGCCCCGACTTCGCGATTGGGGTAAACTGTCGGGCACATTCTTGCGGAGGTGCCCGATGGCTACCGAACGTCACTATTCCCCGCTCGACCGCTTGTTGCTGCAGGCCGACACCGCCATGCGCACCTTGCTGCCCTTCAGCGGCCAGCCTTCCCGACCGTCGCCGGCGATCATTCAGCCAGACGTCACTCTGGACGAAACGCAGACCCGCCATGTGGCCGGGCTCATGCGCATCAACCATACCGGCGAAGTCTGCGCCCAGGCGCTGTACCAGGGCCAGGCTCTGACCGCCAAGCTGCCCCAGGTACGCAAGGCCATGGAACACGCCGCCGAAGAAGAGATCGACCACCTGGCCTGGTGCGAGCAGCGTATTCGCCAGCTTGGCAGCCACCCCAGCGTGCTCAACCCGTTGTTCTATGGCATGTCCTTTGGCATTGGCGCCCTCGCCGGCCTGGTCAGCGACAAGGTCAGCCTGGGTTTTGTCGCCGCCACCGAGCATCAGGTCTGCAAGCACCTGGACGAACACCTGGAGCAGATCCCGGCCGAGGATGAAAAGTCCCGGGCAATTCTCGAGCAGATGCGCGTCGACGAAGAGCAACATGCCGAATCCGCACTGGATGCTGGCGGCTTCCGCTTCCCGGCACCAGTCAAGTTCGGCATGAGCCTGATGGCCAAGGTCATGACCAAAAGCACCTATCGTATCTAGGACCGCCGATGACGGAACGCTTCGATGCCAAGGACCTGGCCCGCGCAGTCAGCGCCGGCGTTCTGAACCCGGGCCAGGACCAGGCCCTGATTGAGTTTCTCAAGCGCCAGCCGCAAGCCCAGGCCAGTTTTCAGCTGGCCCATGTGGCTTTTTACTTCGGCGCCTTGCTGATCATGGCCGCCATGGGCTGGTTGCTCAGCGAAGCCTGGATGCGCGTCGGTGACAGCGCCCTGCTGCTGGTTGCCCTGATCTACATCGGCGTGCTGACCCTGGGTGGCTTACTCATGCAGCGCCGCGGCCAGATCATCCCCGCTGGCGTGCTCGCCGCGGTGGCGGTGAGTATCGTGCCGCTGGCGGTGTTCGCGGTGGAACGTATCACCGGTTTCTGGCCACTGGACGATGCCCAGGGCAATTACCACAACTACTACACCTATGTGCAGGGCGGCTGGCTGCTGATGGAGGCGGCGACGGTACTGGCCGGCTTGTTGATGCTGCGGCTGATCCCTTTCCCGTTCATCGTCATGCCGATCGCCGTGGCCTTGTGGTTCATGTCCATGGACCTGAGCGAATGGTTCTACGGCGAAGCCTTCGACTGGAATCAGCGGCGCACGGTGTCACTGTGGTTTGGCCTGGCGACGTTGCTGGTATTCCTGGTGGTCGACGGTCGCACTCGCCAGGACCACGCGTTCTGGGGTTATCTGGCCGGATTGCTGGCCTTCTGGTTCGGCTTGCCGCTGCTGGACACCGACAGTGAATGGGACAAAGCCCTGTACTGCCTGATCAACCTCGGCCTGATGGGCGTTGCGCTGCTGCTGCGCCGACCGCTGTTCATGGTCTTTGGCGGCATGGGCGTGGCGATGTACCTGGGTTATCTGTCTTACCAGGTGTTTGCCGAATCGCTGCTGTTCCCGGTGGTACTGACCTTTATCGGCCTGGGCGTGATTGGCCTGGGCCTGCTGTATCAGAAACACCGCGATAATCTGAGCCGTTGGCTACGTGCACAAGTGCCGGAGGGTTTACTCAATCTATTGCCAGGACTGCGTCGCTGATGATCAGGCTGTTTTGTGTTCGCTTGTTGCAAAGCCTGGGTCTGGCGCTGGTGGCCTACCTGTTCGTGTGCCTGATGACCGCCAGCATGAGGGAAGCGCCCTTCAGCCTGACGCTGCCAGAAATCTCCCAACCTGATGGCAACAGTGCTTTCGACCTGCTGTTGTTCTCACTGCCCGGGCAACTGCTGTTCGTGTTGGTCGGCTGTTTTATCCACAGGCGGCGACTGCTCGGCGGGGTCTTTGCGCTGTTTGCCGCGCTGATTGCCTTGCTGCAGTGCCTGCTGTTTGCCGATGCCTTTGGCAATACCTGGAGCACAGCAGAAATCTTCGGCTTGCTTGGCTTTAACCTGCATTGGTTTTTGCTGGCGCTGGTTCCAGGGCTGGCCTGGCTGATTGGGCTGGAGCGCCTGCGCGTTTAGCCTGAGCGTGGGGCAAGCCCGCTCCTACAGAAGCGGGCTTGCTGACCATCAACCGAGCTCGACGATCTCGTAGCCATGGGTGATCTCGACACCGGCCCGGCCGAGCATGATCGAGGCCGAGCAATACTTCTCTGCCGACAACTCGACCGCGCGCTTGACCTGGGCTTCTTTAAGGCCACGGCCCTTGACCACGAAGTTCAGGTGGATCTTGGTGAACACCTTCGGGTCTTCACCGGCGCGCTCTGCTTCAAGAAACACTTCGCAGCTCTCCACCGCCTGGCGGGATTTCTTCAGGATGCTGACCACATCGAAGTTGCTGCAGCCACCCAGGCCCAGCAACAGCATTTCCATGGGCCGTACACCCAGGTTGCGGCCACCGGCCTCGGGCGGGCCGTCCATCACGACCACGTGGCCACTGCCCGATTCGCCCAGAAACATGGCTTCACCTGCCCACTGGATACGCGCCTTCATTACCTGGACTCCCTTGTTTGAAAAAAGGCTGCCAGCTTAGACCCTGCGGGCCCGGTGGAAAAGCTCAAGCGCATGAGTAAATCTGCCGATAGAAGGGCAAGCGTCTGATAAGCTGACGCCAAATCACTGGCGCTTATCGCCAGACTACCTATAAAAGTAAATGAAGCGTCGCCTCCTGACCGGGATCCAGCCATGGTTGCATCAGCCCTTCCAGCCAAGATCAAGAACATCGACAAGCTGCTGGTCCATTGCCAGCGCCGCCGCTATGCGGCCAAGAGCAACATCATCTGCGCCGGCGACAAGGCCGAAACCCTGTCGTTCATCATCAAGGGCTCGGTGACCATTCTCATTGAAGACGACGATGGCCACGAAATGATCATCGCCTACCTCAACAGTGGTGATTTCTTCGGTGAGCTCGGTCTGTTTGAACCGGCCGGGCAGGAACAACAGCGCAGCGCCTGGGTCCGGGCCAAAAGCGAATGTGAGGTTGCGGAAATCAGCTACGAGAAATTCCGCGAGCTGGCACGCCACGACCCGGAGATCCTCTACGCACTGGGCAGCCAGATGGCCCAGCGTCTGCGCAATACCACGCGCAAGGTCGGCGACCTGGCATTCTTCGACGTCACCGGCCGGGTAGCCCGCTGCCTGCTGGAGCTGTGCAAGCAGCCGGATGCAATGACCCACCCCGACGGTATGCAGATCAAGATCACCCGCCAGGAAATCGGCCGGATCGTTGGATGCTCACGGGAGATGGTCGGCCGCGTCCTCAAGGACCTTGAAGAGCGCAGCCTGGTACACGTCAAGGGCAAGACCATGGTGGTCTTTGGCACCCGTTAATCGCGGGCGATGCCCTTGATCACCTCGGCATAGGCCTGGCCCAGCCGCTCGAGCAGCGGCGCCTGGGGCACCACTTCGTGCAGGGCGATGTGGCTGTCAGCCAGGCAGTGCTGCTCCAGTTCGCAGCATTCGTTGAAGCGGTTGACCGCTGCCACCATTGATTCGCGCTCGTTATCCAGCAACAACGCACCATGCACCAGCACCACCGGGCGCTTGCCTCCCAGGCCCTGGCGCCAGCGCTGGGCAGTGCCGACCAGCTTGCGGCCGTTGAGGTTGACGTTGTAGCGCCCATCACAGAACGCCCCTTCGATTTCCCCCACCGACGCCAGCCCACCCCATTCACGCAGCACATCACACAACGGCAGGCACAGGCGCTCGTAGGCGCTTTCTATGCGGCCGTGATCACCTTCGCTTTTTGGTGCTACGTATACCAGCGCGATGTTGATCACCGCAGGTGACTGCGGCACCGGCTCGCCACCGGTTTCGCGCAGCAGCACCGGCCAGCCGGCAATCGCAAGCTCCGCGCAGGCAGCCTCGAAACCGTCCAGGCGGCTCATGCGCCGGGGCATGACCAAGGCGCGGTCAGTCGGACGCCAGAACAACAGGCCATGATCCTTTTCGCCTTTGCATACAGCCGCCAACAACTCCTGCTCGGCGTGCAGCCCGGCCTCGACAGTGACATCAAGCACTTGATCAGTCATCGCATAAACCTTGTAGAGACAAAAAAGCCGGCATCGCCGGCTTCAGAGTTGAATCAGTCCAGGCCTTGCACCGGGTTCTGCACCACGCGCTCCGGGAAGAACAGGCGCTGCAGCTCCAGCCCCGGGTGCTCGGCACGCATGAACGCTTCGCCGACCAGGAAGGAGTACACCTCGTTGATTTCCATCAGCTCGACGTCGGCGCGATTGAGGATGCCGCTCTCGGTGATGGCCAGGCGGTCACGAGGGATGCGCGGCAGCAGGTCGAGGGTGGTTTCCAGGCTGACTTCAAACGTGTGCAAGTTGCGGTTGTTGACGCCGACCAGTGGCGTGTCGAGAGTCTTCAGCGCCCGCTCCAGCTCGTCGCCGTCGTGCACTTCGACCAGGACGTCGAGGCCGACGCGCTTGGCGGTATCGGCAAGTTCGGCCATCTTCACGTCATCCAGCGCCGCAACGATCAGCAGCACACAGTCAGCGCCCAGGGCCCGGGCTTCGACGATCTGGTAAGGATCGATCATGAAGTCCTTGCGGATCACCGGCAGCTTGCACGCGGCGCGCGCCTGTTGCAGGTAGATGTCGCCACCCTGGAAGTAGTCGACATCGGTCAACACCGACAGGCAGGTCGCCCCGCCCTTCTCGTAGCTGACGGCGATGTCGGCCGGAATGAAGTTTTCGCGGATCACACCCTTGCTGGGCGAGGCTTTCTTGATCTCGGCAATGACTGCCGGTTGCTTGCGCCTGGCCTGCTCAATCAGGGCCTTGGCAAAGCCGCGCGGGGCATCGGCGACTGCAGCCATGCGCTCCAGCTCGGCCAGGCTGACCCGGGCGCTGCGCTCGGCCACTTCCTCGACCTTGCGGGCAAGGATCTTTTCCAGAACCGTCGGCACACTCATCCTTCATTCTCCTGCTTGAATACCGCGGTAAAGGCACCGAGTTCTTCGAGTTTTTCCCGGGCGAGACCGGTGTGCAATGCATCATGAGCGAGCTCGACGCCTTGCTTGAGGCTCATGGCGTGGTCGGCAGCGTAAAGCGCGGCGCCGGCGTTGAGCACGATCATTTCCGCAGCCTTCTGGCCGTTCTCGGTCTTGCGCCGGCCCAAGGCATCGCGGATCAGCTCCAGCGACTTGGCCGGGCTCTCCACGGCCAGGCCGTGCAGGCTCTGGCTTTTCATGCCGAGGTCTTCGGGCTCGACCCAATACTCCGTGATCTGGTCATTCTTCAGTTCGGCAACGAACGTCGGCGCCGCCAGGCTGAATTCGTCCAGGCCGTCTTTCGAATGCACCACCAGCACATGCTTGCTGCCCAGGCGCTGCAGCACTTCAGCCAACGGACGGCATAGCGCCTGAGTGAACACGCCGACGACCTGATGCTTGACCCCGGCCGGATTCGTAAGCGGGCCGAGCATGTTGAACAAGGTACGCAGGCCCAGGTCACGACGTGGGCCGGCGGCGTATTTCATCGCCTTGTGGTGGGTCTGGGCAAACATGAAGCCGATACCGACGCTGTCGATGCAGCGTGCCACTTGTACCGGCGTGAGGTTCAGGTAGATACCGGCTGCTTCCAGCAGGTCGGCACTGCCGCTCTTGCCCGAGACCGCACGGTTTCCGTGCTTGGCCACGGTGCAGCCGGCGGCGGCAACGACGAATGCCGAAGCGGTGGACACGTTGAAGATGTTGGCGCCATCGCCGCCGGTGCCGACCACGTCGACCACCTGGTCGAGGGTGTTGAGCTCGACCTTGTCGGCCAGCTCGCGCATCACTGAGACGGCACCGACGATTTCATCGATGCTCTCGCTCTTCATGCGTATGCCCATCAGGAAGGCGCCGATCTGCGCCTCGCTGCATTGGCCGGTCATGATTTCGCGCATGACATCGCGCATTTCTTCGGTGCTCAGGTCCAGGTGACCGACGATACGGCTCAGCGCGCTCTTGATATCCATGTTCAATCCTTAACGGCGGCCGCCGGTCTGCTTGAGGAAGTTGGCGAACAGCTCGTGGCCCTGCTCGGTGAGGATCGATTCGGGGTGGAACTGCACCCCTTCGATATTCAGCTCTTTATGGCGCAGGCCCATGATCTCGTCCACCGAGCCGTCTTCAAGGACGGTCCAGGCGGTCAGTTCCAGGCATTCGGGCAAGGTTTCGCGCTTGACCACCAACGAGTGGTAGCGGGTGACGGTCAGCGGGTTATTGAGGCCAGCGAACACGCCCTGGTCCTTGTGCAACACCGGGCTGGTCTTGCCATGCATCACCTGGCGGGCGCGCACTACATCACCACCGAAGGCCTGGCCAATGGACTGGTGGCCCAGGCATACGCCGAGGATCGGCAGCTTGCCGGCAAAGTGCTTGATGGCCTCCAGCGACACACCGGCTTCAGTCGGGGTGCACGGGCCGGGGGAGACGACAATGCGCTCGGGGTTCAGGGCTTCGATCTGGGCGATGGTCAGTTCGTCATTGCGAATGACCTTGACCTCTGCACCCAGCTCGCCGAGGTATTGCACGACGTTGTAGGTGAAGGAGTCGTAGTTGTCGATCATCAGTAACATCTGGGTTCAACCTCTTGCATCTACTGACTTTGAATACATGCCTTTCGAAGTGCCTGTGCGCTGTGCAACAGGTGCTAGTTCGCCTGTGCGCACCAGCCACAGCCGGCTACAGCAGGTAAAGCGTTCAGAAAGGCAAAGCGGTACAGGGCCGGCGAACCGGCAAGAGATAAAGTCAGGCGCGCCAACGCCAACGGGCGTGGGCCTTGATAACGCGCATCAAGAGTTTGCTGACGATCAACACGGGGTAGGTCTCGTTCATACGTTCCCGCACAGTAGCCTACCGGCGCGGTCCACGCAATATGACCGAGGCATGCCGAAACGCTTTAGCGATGGAAGACGCGCGGAATGTTTTGCTAACGTCTTTAGGCGTCATCCGATAACAACAACGAAAAAGGATCTTTGCGATGTTGAAAGCGCGCTCACTGTTGCCCTGTGCATTCTCGCTTCTGGCCCTGGCCTGCTCCAGCGCCCATGCGGCCCCCTCCCCCTACTCGACCTTGATTGTCTTCGGCGACAGCCTTGCCGATGCCGGGCAATTCCCCGACGGTAACGGTGCGCCGGGCTCTACCCAGCGCTTTACCAACCGTATCGGCCCGACCTATGGCAACGGCGAGGCCTTCGGCGCGGTATCGCCCATGTTGCTCGGGGCGCAGCTGGGTATTGCTCCGACTGACCTGGGCGCTTCGACTTCACCGGTCAATGCCGCACTCGGTCGTCCTGACGGCAACAACTGGGCAGTGGGCGGCTACCGCACCGACCAGATTCTCGACTCGATCACCGGCACTTCCGACGTGATCATTCCACCAGGCAACCCCGGTGCCGGCACCGTGCTGCGCGAACGCCCGGGGTATCTGGCCGGCGGACTGCGCGCCGATCCCAACGCGCTTTACTACCTGACCGGCGGCGGCAACGACTTCCTCCAGGGGCAGATCACCAGCCCGGCCAGCGCCGCAGCCGCCGCCAATCGCCTGGCCGCCAGCGCCCAGGCCCTGCAGCAGGGCGGCGCGCAGTACATCATGGTCTGGTTGCTGCCCGACCTGGGCCTGACCCCGGCGATGAATGGCACCCCGATGCAAGGCCCGGCTTCGCAGCTGAGCAGCCTCTTCAACCAGCAACTGGTCGGCCAACTGAGCCAGATCGACGCACAAATCATTCCGCTCAACGTGCCACTGCTGCTCCAGGAAGCCCTGGCCACTCCGGCGCAGTTCGGCCTGGCCAGCGGTCAGAACCTGGTCGGCACCTGCTTCAGTGGCAACGGCTGCGTGCAGAACGCGACCTACGGCATCAACAGCGCCACGCCCGATCCGAGCAAGTTGCTGTTCAACGATTCGGTCCACCCCACCACTGCCGGGCAGGAGCTGATTGCCGACTACGCCTTTTCGATCCTCTCCGCACCATGGGAGCTGACGCTGCTACCAGAAATGGCCCACGCCAGCTTGCGCGCGCACCAGGATGAACTGCGCAACCAGTGGCAAGGCCACTGGCAACCGGTTGGCCAGTGGCAGGCAATCGTGGCTGCTGGTGGGCAGAATCTGGATATCGACAGCCAGCGCAGTTCCGCCAGCGCCGATGGCCATGGCTACAACCTGACCCTGGGCGGCAGCTACCGCCTGGATGACGCCTGGCGTATTGGTATTGCTACCGGCGTTTACCAGCAGAAGCTCGAAGCCGGCGAGCAAGACTCCGACTACAAGCTCGACAGCTACCTGGCCACCGCCTTCGTGCAGTTCCAGCAGAACCAATGGTGGGCAGATGCGGCCCTGACCGGCGGGCACCTGGACTACAGCGACCTGAAACGCACCTTCGCTCTGGGGGTGAACGATCGCAGCGAGAAAGGTGATACCGATGGCGAGCTGTGGGCGTTCGCCGCGCGCCTGGGGTATGACCTCGCGGCTCCCGGCAGCCAGTGGAGCCTGTCGCCTTTCGTCAGCGCCGACTATGCGCGGGTGAAAGTCGATGGGTATTCGGAGAAAGGCACCCGCGCCACGGCCTTGAGCTATGACGATCAGGACCGTGAATCGCGGCGTCTGGGCCTGGGTTTGCAGGGCAAGTATCAGGCACGACCAAGCACCTTGCTGTTCGCCGAAGTGGCTCACGAGCACGAGTTCGAAGACGACCGCCAGGACCTGACCATCCACCTCAACAGCCTGCCGGGCAACGACTTCACCCTGACCGGCTATACCCCGCAGAGCAATCTGAATCGGGCAACCCTGGGCTTGAGCCAGACCCTCGCACCGGGGCTGGCCCTGCGCGGCAGCTACAACTGGCGCAAGAGTGACGAGCTGACCCAGCAAGGGATCAACCTGGCGTTGAGCCTGGAGTTCTAAGGAAGGGATACGGCGCCTGCCACAAGCAGGCGCCGTGGATCAGGCTCAGCTACGTGGTGTCTGCTCGGCCAGCGCCACCGCACGGAACATGGCCCGGCGCTTGTTGATGGTTTCTTCCCACTCAAGCGCTGGCACCGAGTCGGCAACGATACCGCCACCGGCCTGCACATGCAGCTCACCGTCCTTGATCACTGCGGTACGGATGGCAATCGCGGTGTCCATGTTGCCGTTCCAGGCAAAGTACCCCACCGCACCGCCGTAGACCCCGCGCTTGACCGGCTCCAGCTCGTCAATGATTTCCATGGCGCGGATCTTCGGCGCCCCGGACAAGGTGCCCGCCGGCAGGATCGCGCGCAGTGCATCCATGGCGCTCAGGCCCTGCTTCAGCTCGCCGGTGACGTTGGAAACAATGTGCATGACGTTGGAGTAGCGCTCGATCACCATCTTCTCGGTGACCTTGACCGAGCCGGTTTCCGAGACCCGGCCAGCGTCGTTACGGCCCAGGTCGATGAGCATCAGGTGCTCGGCGATTTCCTTGTCGTCGGACAGCAGGTCTTCTTCAAGCGCGCGATCGGCTTCTTCGGTGGCACCGCGTGGGCGGGTTCCGGCGATCGGGCGAACGGTGACCAGGTTGTCCTCGACCCGCACCAACACTTCTGGCGAGCTGCCCACTACATGGAAGTCGCCGAAGTTGAAGAAGTACATGTACGGCGTCGGGTTGAAGCAGCGCAGTGCCCGGTACAGGTCGATCGGCGCGGCCTTGAAGTCGATGGACATGCGCTGCGATGGCACCACCTGCATGCAGTCGCCAGCGAGGATGTACTCCTTGATGGTATCGACCGCACGCTCGTAGTCGCTCTGGGTAAAGCTGGAGCGGAACGCCGGCTCTGCCGGCAACGGGCCGCCCAGGTCCAGCCCGCGACGCGGGGCGATGGGCTGGCGCAGCTGTTCGAGCAGGCCTTCGAGACGGGCCAGGCCGTTTTCATAGGCCTGTTCCTGAGCCGGATCGGCCAGCACGATAGCGTGCATCTTGCCGGCCAGGTTGTCGAACACCACCACCGCGTCGGACACCATCAGCAGGATGTCCGGTACGCCCAGCGGATCAGGGTTCGGGCACTTGCCCAGGCGCCGCTCGACATAGCGCACGCAGTCATAACCGAAGTATCCGACCAGGCCACCATTGAAGCGCGGCAGGCCGGCGATGGTCGGCACCTGGTAGCGCTCCTTGAAGGCTTCGACGAAGGCCAGCGGATCTTCTACTTCATGCTGTTCGATCAGTTCACCGTCGTGGGTGATCCGGACCTGGTGATCATGCACCCGCAACACCGTACGGCACGGCAGGCCGATGATCGAGTAACGCCCCCACTTCTCGCCGCCCTGCACCGATTCGAGCAGGTAGGAGTTGGGTTGATCAGCCAGTTTCAGGTAGATCGACAGTGGCGTGTCGAAGTCGGCCAGGGTTTCGCAGGCCAGGGGAATGCGGTTGTAGCCGGCAGCGGCCAGGCGCAGGAATTCTTCGCGGGTCATGATAGCCTCGTGGCAAGCAGCAGATGGGTCAGGCAGGCAAGCAGGCCGGCATGTGCCGGCAGATGGCAGTCAGGCGCGCCAACGCCAGCGGGCCAGGGCCTTGATGACTTTCATCCAGAGTTTGCCGGTAACCGCCACGATGGAATCTCGATCTGAGGGGGATTGAACGTCCGCCAACGTTATCCCAGTGGCCGGATCTAAGCAACCAGGCAACAGCGCGCGCAGGTCGTCGATGACCAGGCACGGCGCCTCTTCGCTGATCGGCCGGCCATGGTTGTAGCCATAGGTCAGGCCGACGCACTTGACTCCAGCCGCTTTGGCCGCCAGCACATCGCTGCGCGAGTCGCCGACGAACAGGGCCTGCTCAGGCGCAACGCTGGCCATTTTCATGACAAACAGCAAGGCGGCAGGGTCGGGCTTTTTCTGCGGCAGGGTATCGCCGCCGATAATCCAGCGGAAATAGCGGCCGATCTTCATCTGATCGAGCAAGGGTGCAACGAAGCGCTCGGGCTTGTTGGTGATCAGGGCCATTTCCACGCCCTGTTTGTGCAACCACTTGAGGGTGTCGCGCACGCCGGGGTAGACCACCGTCAGCTCATGACTTTCGGCGTAGGCCTGCATGAACAACTCCAGGCCCCGCTCGGCTTCGTCGTCATCGACCGCTTCGTGGTCGATGCCGCCAGCCAGGGCGCGACGCACCAGCACCGGCGCACCATTGCCGACCCAGTGGCGCACCGCCTCAAGGCCGGCGGGCTGACGCCCCATTGCGAGCAGCATGTTGTCCACCGCCGCTGCCAGGTCCGGTACCGAATCGATCAGGGTACCGTCCAGATCAAACATCACCAGTTTGGGCAGGGCGCCGGGGAACAGCTGCTCGAAGCCACTCATGGGCGGGCCAGGGCCAGTTCGGCGTGCATCTTGGCAATCACCTCACGGTAGTCCGGGGTGTTGAAGATCGCGGAACCGGCGACGAAGGTGTCGGCGCCCGCGGCGGCGATTTCACGGATGTTGTTGACGTTCACACCACCGTCGATTTCCAGACGGATGTCACGGCCACTGGCATCGATCAGTGCACGGGCTTCGCGCAGCTTGTCGAGGGTGCCGGGGATGAACTTCTGGCCACCGAAGCCCGGGTTGACGCTCATCAACAGGATCATGTCGACCTTGTCCATCACGTACTTGAGGGTGTCGAGCGGGGTCGCCGGGTTGAACACCAGGCCGGCCTTGCAACCGCCGTCGCGAATCAACTGTAGCGAACGATCGATGTGCAGGCTGGCTTCCGGATGGAAGGTAATGTAGCTGGCGCCCGCTTCGATGAAGTCGCCGATGATGCGGTCGACCGGACTGACCATCAGGTGCACATCGATCGGCGCGGTGATGCCGTACTTGCGCAGGGCGGTGCAGACCATCGGGCCGATGGTCAGGTTGGGCACGTAGTGGTTGTCCATCACATCGAAGTGAACGATGTCGGCACCCGCGGCCAGGACGTTGTCGACTTCCTCGCCCAGGCGGGCGAAGTCGGCAGAAAGAATCGAGGGGGCAATAGCGTAGGGCTGCATGGCGCACCTGTAGGCAGAATCACAGTGGCGCGCATTGTACCTCAGGGAAACAGTCTAGGGCTGACCGGTATCAAGGCGGTCGACGGATGTTCATCGCAGGGCAAGCCCGCTCCTGTGGGAGCGGGCTTGCCCTGCGAAAAGGCCTCAACCCGGCTGCTGGGTACGCAACTTCTCGCTACGCCCACGCAACCACTCCAGGGTCAGCAACAGCACCACCGAGAAGGCAATCAACAAGGTTGCCGCTGCGGCGATGGTCGGGCTGAGGTTCTCGCGGATGCCGCTGAACATCTGCCGGGGCAGGGTCGCCTGCTCGGGACCGGCGAGGAACAGGGTGACCACCACCTCATCGAAAGACGTGGCGAAGGCGAACAGCGCCCCGGAAATCACCCCCGGCGCAATCAGCGGCAAGGTCACCCGACGGAACGTGGTCAGCGGCGAAGCACCCAGGCTGGCGGCGGCGCGCACCAGGTTATGGTTGAAGCCCTGCAGGGTCGCCGAGACGGTGATGATGACGAACGGCACGCCGAGCACCGCATGCACCAGGATCAGCGAGATGAAGCTGTTGCCCATGCCCAGCGGGGCAAAGAACAGGTAGCTGGCCACACCGATGATCACCACCGGCACCACCATGGGTGAAATCACCAGGGCCATGATCAGCGACTTGCCCGGGAAATCACCCCGGGTCAGGCCGATCGAGGCCAGGGTCCCGAAGACCATCGCCAGCACCGTGGCGGCTGGCGCCACGATGATGCTGTTCTTCAGCGCCCGCATCCACTCGGCCGAGGCGAAGAAATCGTGGTACCACTGCAGCGAGAAGCCCTGCAGCGGGTAGACCAGGAAGCTGCCGGAGTTGAACGACAGCGGAATGATCACCAGCACCGGCAACACCAGGAACAGCAGGATCAGCCCGCAAAGGATGCGCAAACTGTAGAACCAGACCCGTTCGACGGGCGACATGTAGGGACTCAGCATGACAACGCTCCTCAGCTCAGGCGCAGGCGGCTGGCGCCGACCAGCCAGCTATAGATCAGGTAAAGCAGCACGGTGGCCAGCAACAGCAAGCCGCCCAGCGCGGTCGCCATGCCCCAGTTGATGCTGGTGTTGGTGTAGAAGGCCACGAAGTAGCTGACCATCTGATCGTTGGGGCTGCCAAGCAGCGCCGGGGTGATGTAGTAGCCGATGGCAAGGATGAACACCAACAGACAGCCCGCGCCTACACCAGCGTAGGTTTGCGGGAAGTACACCCGCCAGAAGCTGGCGAACGGATGACAGCCGAGGGAAATCGCCGCACGCATGTAGGTCGGCGATATGCCCTTCATCACGCTGTAGATCGGCAGGATCATGAACGGCAGCAGGATATGCACCATGGAGATGTACACCCCGGTGCGGTTGAACACCAGTTCCAGCGGCTTGTCGATGATACCCATGGCCATCAGCGCGCTGTTGATCAGCCCGCCCGATTGCAGCAGCACGATCCAGGCCGCAACCCGAACCAGGATCGAAGTCCAGAACGGCAGCAGCACCAGAATCATCAGCAGGTTGCTCTGCCGGGTCGGCAGGTTGGCCAGCAGGTAGGCCAGGGGATAAGCCAGCACCAGGCAGATAGCGGTGATGACGAAGCCCATCCACAGGGTACGGGTGAAGATATCCAGGTAGATGGCCTGGTCCGGGGTGGCCTTGGCCAGCTCGCCGAGATCATCGATACGATGGTCGAGGGCCGCCAGCAGGTAAAACGGGGTAACGCTACTGGTGTTACGGCGAATCGCCTGCCAGTAGGCCGGATCGCCCCAGCGCTCGTCCAGTTCCTGCAGGGCTTCTTTATAGGAAGCCGGCTCGGTCTTGAACGGCAGCGCCCGGGCGGTCTTGGCCAGCAGGCTGCGATAGCCGGCCAGCTCCATGTTCAGGCGCTTGGAGGTATCGCCCAGGGTCTGGTTCTTGCGCGCCTGGGCAAGGTCTTCGCTCAGCGCCTTGTACACCGCCTCCCCTGGCAGGCCCTTGCCATCCCACTCGGCCACGGCGGTCACGGTCTGCGGCAAGCCGCCCACCACTTCCGGGTTACCCACGCTCTTGTACAACAGCGCGGCAATCGGCACGAGGAACACCAACAGCAGAAACAGCGCCAGTGGCGCGATCAGCGCTTGCGCCTTCCAGCGGTTGACCCGCTCGGCACGCTTGAGGCGCTGCTTGAGGTTGGAACCGGCGCCTTCATTCAGGGGCACTGCGATGGCCATAGCGAACTCCGAAATCTTGAGAACAAGGAGCGCCGGCGGCAAGCCGACGCCCCATCAGCGGCCCTTACTTGGCAGCCCAGGCGTTGAAGCGTTGCTCGAGTTGCTCGCTGTTGTCCGCCCAGAACGCCACGTCGATCTGAACCTGGTTGGCGATGTTTTCCGGGGTGGTCGGCATGTCTTTCTTGATCTCGTCGGACAGCAGCGCAACAGCCTTGGAGTTGGCCGGGCCGTAGGCGATATTTTGCGAGTAGGTCTTCTGCTGATCAGGCTGGACCGAATAGGCGATGAACTTCTTAGCCTGCTCGACATCTTTGGCGCCTTTCGGGATGGCCCAGGCGTCGAAGTCGTAGATACCGCCGTTCCAGACGACTTTCAGGTTGCTCTCTTTTTGCACGGCGGCAATGCGGCCGTTGTAGGCCGAGCTCATGACCACGTCACCCGAGGCCAGGTATTGCGGTGGTTGCGCACCGGCTTCCCACCACTGGATGCTCGGCTTGAGTTCGTCGAGTTTCTTGAAGGCACGGTCCTGGCCTTCCTTGGTGGCGAGTACCTTGTAAACGTCCTTGGGCGCAACACCGTCGGCCATCAGGGCGAATTCGAGGGTGTACTTGGCGCCTTTGCGCAGGCCGCGCTTACCCGGGAACTGCTTGGTGTCCCAGAAATCCGCCCAACTGGTCGGCGCAGTCTTCAGCTTGTCGGCGTTGTAGGCCATGACCGTGGACCAGACGAAGAAGCCAACACCGCAAGGCTGGATAGCGCCGGGAACGTAGTCGGATTCGTTACCGAAAAGTGCAGGATCAAGCTCCTCGAACATGCCTTCGTCGCAACCACGGGCAAGCTCTGGCGATTCGACCTCCACCAGGTTCCACGACACGCTCTTGGTGTCGACCATGGCTTTGACCTTGGCCATTTCACCGTTGTACTCGCCAGCGACGATCTTGCCGTTGCCCGCCTTTTCCCATGGCTCGTAGAACGCCTTGACCTGGGCCGCCTTGTTGGCGCCGCCGAAGGAAATCACGGTCAGGTCGGCCGCCGCCATGGCCTGGGTTGCCGCGAACAGGCCCAGGGTCAGGGCGGTCAACTTCAAGTGTTTGCGCATTATTATTCTCTCCACAGTACAGGGTTGGTGAAGCAAACCTTCAATTGGCTTCCAGCAAAGGATCGAGCGCGCGGGCGTGCTCCACCTGCCAGCCAAGCGGTACCACATCGCCCACGGCCAGGGCCGGGTCGAGTTCGGCAATCGGCTGCTTCACGAAGAAATCGGCCTTGCCGCAGACTTCCAGGCGAACCCGCACGTGGTCGCCCAGGTAGATGAATTCGGCTACCCGCCCGGAGAAACGGTTGACGCAGCTTTCGCTGTGGCCATTGAGGCGCACGCGCTCGGGGCGGATCGACAGGGTTACCGGTTCGCCGGCCTGACCGACATTGACCGCCAGTGCCTCGACCTTTTCGCCGCGCGGCAGCAGCACCTGGCAGCGCTCGCCGTCGTGGCTGAGCAGACGACCATTGATGCGGTTGTTTTCGCCGATGAAGTTGGCAACGAAGGTGTTCTTCGGCTCTTCATAGAGGGTGCGCGGGTCGGCGATCTGCTGGATCTCGCCCTGGTGGAACACCGCGACGCGGTCGGACATGGTCAGCGCTTCGCCCTGGTCGTGGGTGACGTAGACCACGGTGACGCCCAAGCGCTGGTGCAGGTGCTTGATCTCCATCTGCATGTGTTCGCGCAACTGCTTGTCGAGGGCCCCCAGCGGTTCGTCCATCAGTACCAGTTGCGGCTCGAACACCAGCGCGCGGGCCAAGGCCACCCGCTGCTGCTGGCCACCGGAAAGCTGGCCGGGGTAACGCTGGGCGAAGGCGTCGAGCTGGACCATGTTGAGCACACGTTTGACCCGCTCGCTGATGTCGGTCTTACTCAGGTTGCGCACGCTCAGGGGAAAAGCCAGGTTCTCGGCCACGGTCATGTGCGGGAACAGCGCATAGTTCTGGAACACCATGCCGATGTCGCGCTTGTGCGGCGGCACGTTGTTGATCGAACGGCCGGCCAGCTGAATCTCGCCTGCGGTCGGCGTTTCGAAGCCGGCCAGCATCATCAGGCTGGTGGTCTTGCCAGAACCGGACGGGCCGAGCAAGGTGAGGAACTCACCCTTGCGGATATCCAGGTTGAGGTCTTTGACGATCAGCGACTCGCCGTCGTAGCTCTTCTGCACACCACGGAAGCTGACCAGCACTTCGCCGGTTGCAGCGCTCGAATTCACCTCACTCATACCCGCACCTTTTTATTGGATGACTGCTGTATCCAAAGCCTAGTGAAGGCGGCAAGCGGCGCAAATCGGGGGTGGAGAGAGATTGATATCAGCGCGATGGAAGGCTTGGGGTAGGGATTTCCCTACAAGGGTGGCGTTTTTGGATAAGAGCTGAAAACTTCATCGCCACAACCATCGCTATCGCTGGCAAGCCAGCTCCCACAAGAGCCATGCCTGTTGGTTTTCTGTGGGAGCTGGCTTGCCAGCGATGAAGGTAAGCACGATGTCGCTTCTGGAACACTCACAACAGTTTGTGCTCCATCGCATACTTCACCAATTCCGCCAGCGAGTTCACGTTGAGCTTCTGCATCAGCCGCGCCTTGTGGGTGCTGATGGTCTTGTTGCTCAGGGCCAGTTGCTGGGCAATGTCGTTGACGTTGGCGCCCTGGGCCAGACGCTCGAACACCGAAAACTCGCGCTCCGACAGCAACGAATGCAACGGCCGTGCATCGGTCAGGCCGACCTCGAAGACCATGCGATCGGCCAGGTCCGGGTCGATATAACGCCCGCCACCGGCCACCCGACGAATGGCGGTCAGCAACAAGGCCGGATCGCTGTCCTTGGTAGCGTAACCGGCAGCGCCGACCTTCAGCGCCCGCGCCGCCATCTGCGCTTCGTCGTGCATCGACAACACCAGGATCGCCGGCGGGTTGTTCAAGGCGCGAATCCGTGGAATCGCCTCCAGGCCGTTGACCCCAGGCATGGAAATATCCAGCAGGACCACCTCGCACGCGGTATGGCGCAGGGTTTCCAGCAGTTGCTCGCCATTGCCGGCCTCCCCCGCTACCTGCATGTCCTTGGCCAGGCCAATCAACTGCTTGATGCCTTCACGGACAATGGTGTGGTCTTCGGCAACCAGTACTCGAATCACGCAATGCTCCTAATCCAGAGGGATGGCAACGCTCAGGCTGGTGCCCTCGCCCGGTTCGCTTTCCAGGGTCATGCGGCCGCCCAGCATCAGCACCCGCTCACGCATGCCGACCAGGCCAAATGAGCTTGGCCTACTTTGTTCCAGGACAAATCCTGCGCCATCGTCGATCACCGTCAGCCGCAGGGTCTGGCCGTCGAGGCTCAAACTGATCTGCACAGTATGCGCCTGGGCATGGCGCATGACATTGGTCAGCGCCTCTTGCAGGATGCGGAACAGGCCAATGGCCTTGGCATCACTCAAGGGTGGCGGGTTTTCCAGCACTTGCACCAGGCAAGGGATCTGCGTGCGCGCTTCGAAGCGCCGGGCCTGCCACTCAATGGCCGAAGCGATGCCGGCATCGAGGATCGGCGGACGCAGGGCGGTGGCCACATCGCGCACCAGCTGGAACAGCTGGGCGATCAGGCGTTTCATGCTGCCCAGGCGCTCGTTGAGGCCGGGATCCAGCTCGGCGTAGGCCAGTTCGCACATGGAGGTTTCCAGCTTCAGTACTGTGAGCATCTGCCCCAGTTCATCGTGCACTTCCCGCGCTATACGGGCTTTTTCTTCCTCACGAACGCTTTCCAGGTGCGCCGACAGTTCACGCAGCTGTTCCTGGGAGCGGGCCAGTTCGAGCTCGACGCGCTTGCTCTGGCTGATATCCCAGACCACCCCGTCCCAGACCACCCGGCCATCCACCAACGTCCGGGTGCTGGCCTTGATATCGGCCCAGCGCTGTTCGCCCTGGCGGGTCAGGATCCGCCCCTGCCAGGACCAATCGCTGTCAGTGGCCAGGGCCAGGTCCTGGACCCGGTGATACTCGGCGCGATCGTCCGGGTGCACGAGGTTGCGCAGGCCCATGTCCGGGTGTTGCAACGCCGCAGGCGGATAGCCCACCAGGGCTTCGCTGCCTTCACTGATATAGGGGAATTCCAGCTCGCCTTCGGCCGGGTTGCGTTCGAGGCGAAACACCAGGCCCGGCACGTTACCGGCGATGCCCTTGAGCCGCGCCTCGCTCTCGCGCAATGCCGCCAATGCCCGTCGGCGCTCGGTGACGTCGGCGAGAAACACCACCAGGTACTCGGCATCGCGAAAACGCAGGAAGCTCAGCGACACATCCACCGGCAACAGGCTGCCATCGGCGCGCAGGCACCGGGTTTCAAAGTGCTGAGGGGCTTCATCGCTGGTTCGGGCGCGCTTCCACAGGTCGAGCCAGCGGTCCATGTGCAGGGTCGGCTCGAAATCGATCAGCGGCCGATCGATCAGAGCCCCCGAAGCGTAACCAAGCATGCTTTCAGCGGCCCGGTTGGCGTAGCGTACATGGCTGTCCCAGTTGACCCAGAGAATACCCACGGTGCTCTGGTCGATGGAGAACTGACTCAGGCGCAGGGCTTCTTCGCGGGCCTGACGCTGGGCCAGGGTGTCGCGGGTGGCCAGCAGGCTGTGTTCGAGCTGATGCAGTTGCCGACGCTGCCAGATGACGATGGCCACACAACTGAGCAGCAGTGCCGCCAGCAGCAGGCCGAGGTTCTGCCAGAATCCCGGGGATTCGCTCAGGCGCGGGTATTTTGGCTCCAGCCAGCGCTGGTGCAGTTGTTCCAGGTCCTTGGCCGGAACAGCCTGCAGGCCGCGTTCAACAATCCCGGCAAGCTCGGGCCAGTCCCGCCGCGAGCCCACCCGTAACAATTGCGGCAGGCCGATATCACCGACCACCACCAGTTCGCTGAACTCGCTTTCCCGTGACAGGCGGCTCAATTGCGCCTCATCCACCACGGCAAATCTTGCTTGCTCGCTGAGCACCAACTGCAAGGCCTGGCGCTCTTGAGGCACCCCTTGCAAATTCAGGTTCGTATAGGTGGCACGCAGATAGTCGGCAACGGTGCTGGGCATGCGCACGGCGACCCGATCGGTACTGGCCAGTTTCTCCAGATCCACCGCCACTGCGCCGGTACGCGGCCCGACGATCAGTTGCGGTACCCGCATGTAAGGGTCGCTGAACAACCACAGACGCAAGCTGGCCGGTGTCTGGGTCAGACCCGGGGCAAGATCGACTTCACCGGCCAGCAGCGCATGCTCCAGTGCCGCCTGGTCAGGAAAGTTGCGCCAGGTGAGGTCCAGCCCCAGCGAGCGGCCGAGCCAGTTCATCAGCTCGACGTTAACCCCGTAGAGCTGCTGCAAACGCCGATCGAACTGGGCAAAGGGTGCTTGCAGCACCAGCCCGACCCGCAGGCTGCGATGCTGCTCAAGCCACTGTTGCTGGGCAGGCTCCAGCACAACCTGCGCAGGCGCGGCAGCCGAAGCTGCCCCCGTGATCAAGGGCAGACAAAAACAGCCGATAAGCAACAGGCAGCGCAAAAGTTTCATCTGCACTCTCATCAAGGGTAGGACGGCCACCGAGCATGGCCGTCCCGAGCAAATACTATTAGGCTGCCGGTATTAATCTGGCCTGGATCGATCCATGTTCGCACTTTATCGCACGACGCTGCCGGCGTTATGCCTGTCACTGATACTACCTTGTACCGCACAAGCGGCAGCTGGCGAAACGCCAGAAGCTGCCGCCGACAGCAAACCTGCCGCTGTCGAACGCCAACCGCTGGCCGAACGCAGCCAGGAAGATGCCCTGGCCCTGGAGCGCCAGGTTCCTCAGGCTGAACAGCAAACCCTGCAGGCCGGCAGCGACAACTTCCTGGCCCTGTGGAAGCCAGCCAACACCGCCGACCCCGAAGGCGCCCTGATTATTCTCGCCGGTGCCGGCGAAAATGCCGATTGGCCAAAGACTGTCGGCCCGTTGCGGCGCAAGTTTCCCGATGCCGGTTGGCACAGCCTGAGCCTGGCCCTGCCAGACCTGCTGACCAACAGCCCGCAAGCGCGCATCGAAGCAGCGCCGGCGCCGGCGCAAAAGGCCGAGCAAGGCGAAAGCGCGCCGGTCAAGGACACCCCGGCCAATGCCAATGCCAGTATCGAACAGGCCACGGCCGCCGAAAACGACAACAGCGAAAGCGTCGAGCAGGCAAAGGCGCCGGTCGAGAATGACAAGGCCGATGCCGAACGTATCTTCAATCGCCTCGATGCCGCCGTTGCCTACGCCCAGCAGCAAAATGCTCGCAGTATCGTCCTGCTCGGCAACGGCAGCGGTGCTTATTGGGCAGCCCGCTACCTGAGCGAGCGGCAACCGGCGCAGGTACAGAAGCTGGTGATGGTCGCCGCACAGACGCCGACTCAGGCCGAACACGGCCTGGACAGCCTGGCGCCGACGTTGAAAGTGCCGACTGCAGACTTTTTCTATGCCACCCTGCCTCAGGCCAAGCGCGCGGCCGAACAGCGCCTGCAAGCCAGTAAACGCTTGAAGGACGCCAACTACCGCCAGGTCAGCCTGACCGCCGTGCCGGGCAACAGCGCAGCGGAACAGGAACAACTGTTCCGCCGCATCCGTGGCTGGCTGAGCCCGGAAAAGCTCGACTAGAAGCCGCGGCGCTTGCGAATGACGGCGTAGGCCTGATGCAGCTCGCGGGTACGTTCGGTTGCCTCGCGAATCTGCAAAGGGCTGGCGCCATTGCCCACCAGCTTGTCCGGATGGTGGCGGCTGAGCAGCCGCCGATAGGCTTGCTTGATCTGCCCGGCGTCGGTTTCTGCACTGACCCCGAGCATCCGCAAGGCCTGCGGATAGCCCAGGATACCGTCGGCCAGCGCCGCCTTCTGCGGTTCGTAGTCCAGCGCCAGGGCCTGGACCTTGGCCGACGACCAGCCCAGGGCCTGGCCCCACGCCAGTAACAGCTCACGCTCGTGCCGGCCGGCCTGGCCATCGGCCCAGACCATGCGCCAGCAAGCACGCAACATGCCTTCGGCGGCATGAGGCTGTTGCTTCAGACGCCGCAAGTGCGCACCCAGGCGCTCTTTGCCGCGCTTGCCGCGATTGAAGGCAGCAATGGCGCGGCGCCTGGCCGGCTCGTTCATCTCCAGCCGCTGCATCTCCACCCGCGCCTGCTGGATATGGCCATCGACCACGCGCCCGTCGCTCTTGGCCAGGCGCCCGAGCAGCACGAACAGTACTTCGTCGTCGCGCAACACCGGCCGCCCTCCCAGGCGTTCGCGCACATGCGCCCAACTGTGCAACTGCAAACGGCGGTCCATCGCCTGACCCAGCAACGCCCCCAGCAAAGCCCCTGGAATACTGGCGATGGCAAAGCCTGCCCCGGCACCTATCACTGTGCTCGGCCACAACATGTCAGCGGCGCTCGGCGAGCAGTTGCTCGACTTCAGCCAGACGTTCCAGGGTGCCGACATCCACCCAGTGCCCACTGAAATGCTCGCCACTGACTTGCCCGGCCGCCATCGCCTGACGCAGCAGCGGCGCCAGCTTGAAAGCACCCGCCTGGCAGTCGGCGAACAGTTGCGGGGCCAGCACGGCAATGCCGCTGTAGGTCAGCGTGTCGACATCGGCATTACCGTCACGGACCTGGCTCTGATCCAGGCAAAAATCGCCCTTGCCATGATGGTCAGGGTTATCCACCAGCACCAGGTGGGCCAGCCCGTTCAGGTTTTTGGGCAGGCGGGCAAAGTCGTATTCGGTCCAGATATCGCCGTTGACCAGCACAAATGGCTCATCGCCCAGCAACGGCAGGGCCTTGAAGATGCCACCGCCGGTTTCCAGCGGCTCGCCTTCCGGCGAGTAACTGATACTCAGGCCCCAGCGTGAACCATCGCCCAAGTGATCTTCGATCTGCTGCCCAAGCCAGGCGTGGTTGATCACCACGTCCTTGAAGCCGGCCGCCGCCAGGGCACGCAGGTGATACTCGATCAGCGGCATGTCGGCCACCGGCACCAGCGGTTTTGGCGTGTGCAGGGTCAGCGGGCGCATCCGCTCGCCCTTGCCCGCGGCGAGAATCATCGCTTTCATGGACGCACTCCGGCAGCGGCCTGAAGGCTCTCGATCAACTCGTCCAGCTCGGCCAGTTCCGGGCGACGGGCGATCACATCATCTATATAGGCAAAGAAGCGCGGCACATCGGCCAGGTAGCGCGGCTTGCCGTCGCGGTGGCAGATACGAGCGAAAATACCGATGACCTTGAGGTGGCGCTGTACGCCCATCAGGTCGCTGGCACGGTGGAAGTCTTCGAAATCGGCCTGCACCGGGATGCCTTTGGCCTGGGCGCGCTGCCAGTAATCCTTCAGCCAGCCCTGCACGCGTGCCTGCGGCCAGCTCAGGAAAGCATCCTTGAACAGGCAGGTGATGTCATAGGTGGTCGGTCCGTATACCGCATCCTGAAAGTCCAGCACGCCGGGGTTCGGCTCGCTGTGCATCAGGTTGCGCGGCATGAAGTCGCGGTGCACCAGCACTTTCGGCTGGGCCAGCGCGCTGTCGATCAGCAGGCTGCTGATACGCTGCCAGGCGGCCAGTTGCGCGTCGTTAAAGCCAAGGCCCAGCTCACGGCCCACGTACCACTCGGGGAACAGCTCAAGCTCGCGACGCAGCAACGCCACGTCGTAGCTTGGCAACGGCGCGTCCATCGGCAACTGCTGGAAGGCCAGCAGCGCTTCGATGGCGTCGTTGAACAGGCCATCGGCATTCTCGGCGTTGATCACATCGAGGTAGGTCTGGGTGCCCAGGTCGCTGAGCAGCAGGAAGCCGCGCTCAAGGTCCTCGGCATGAATAACCGGCACATTGACCTTGGCAGTGGCCAGCAAATGAGCAATATCAACGAACGGCCGGCAGTTTTCCTGCGGCGGTGGCGCATCCATGACAATAAAGCTGTGGCCTTCGGCCTGCCAGCGGAAGTAGCGGCGAAAGCTCGCATCGCTGCTGGCGGCGGTCAGGCTACCCGCGGGAACCGTGCCCCAGCCCTGTTTATGGAACAGGTTTGCCAGCTGCTCGGCGAGCCAGACATTCAGGTGTTGCAAGCGTACATCGTGATCGGGCATTACAAGGGTCTCCGACGGCCCTAGCCGTCAAGCGGGTCATGCTTTATTATCCAGCATCTTTTTCAGACCATCGAGAGGCGTGCGGCCCCACACGCGGGCAGATGGCACGCAGGAAGCCCGGACTAATAAGATGGCATTGAAATCCCCCGCGTTTCGTAAAAAATTCCCGTTGCTGGTCACCGGCGGTTTGCTGGCGATGCAACCTCTGGCCACCCCATACGTGGTTGCCGCAGAGCAGTTCGACTGCCAAGTGTCTGCTGCCGGAGGCTGGGACTGCAAGCCCAAAACCCCAGCCGCCGCACTGCCGCCACGCCCGGTGCATGTCGGTGCCGCTGCCCCCTCGTCCGGTGAAACGCCAGCCGGTACCGGCGAGGTTGCCCAGGAGCAGGGTCAAGGCCCGGTGCTGGTCACCGAAGCCAAAGGCCGCGTGCTGAAGTCCCGCAGCCCCGACGCCAGCCACCTGGACTGGGTGCCGCGCGACCAGCTGACCCCGGCCCAGCTCGCCGAAACCGGGCCTTATTGCGCCGGTGCCTACATCGAACCGACGCGTCCGGGCATGGACGACACCACACCCAAAGACGAATCGCCGACCTTTATCGGCGCCAAGGTCTCGCGCTACCAGCAGGAGCAGCAGATCGCCACCCTCGCCGGTGACGTGGTCATGCGCCAGGGCAGCATGCAGGTCGAGGCCGACGAAGCCAACCTGTACCAGGCCGAGAACCGTGGCGAGCTGAGCGGCAACGTGAAGATTCGCGACAACGGCTCGCTGGTCGTGGGCGATCACGCCGACATCCAGCTGGACACCGGTGAAGCCAAGGTCGACAACGCCGAATACGTGATGCACAAGTCACGTATCCGCGGTAGCGCGCTGTACGCCAAGCGTGCCGAAAACGCCATCATCCGCCTCAAGGACGGTACTTACACCACCTGTGAGCCGAACAGCAATGCCTGGCAGCTCAAGGGCAACAACATTACCCTGAACCCGGCCACCGGCTTCGGTACCGCGACCAACGTTACCCTGCGGGTCAAGGATGTACCGGTGTTCTACACACCTTACATCTACTTCCCGATTGACGATCGTCGCCAGTCCGGCTTCCTGCCGCCGTCGTTCAGCACCAGCAGCGACACCGGCTTCATGCTGGTCACGCCGTACTACTTCAACCTGGCGCCAAACTACGACGCCACCTTGTATCCACGCTACATGGCCAAGCGCGGCATGTTGATGGAAGGCGAGTTCCGCTACCTGACCAAGTCCAGCGAAGGGCAGTTTGGTGGTGCGTACCTGAACGACAAGGAAGACGAGCGCAAGCTGCAGACGGATTACAAAGACCAGCGCTGGATGATCAACTGGCAGCACAAGGGCGGCCTCGATGAGCGCCTGATGACTGAAGTCGACTACACCGACATCAGCGATCCGTTCTACTTCCAGGACCTGGAGTCGGATCAGATTGGTGTTGAAAGTCGTGACTTCATCAACCAGCAGGGCGCGTTGACCTACCGCGGCGATGGTTATACCGCAAGACTGAACATGCAAGCGTACGAGCTGGCGACTATTTCCCAGATCACTCCGTACGATATGCTGCCTCAGGTCAGCTTTAACGGAATGCTCCCTTATCACCCGGGCGGCCTGGACTTCAGCTATGAAACTGAAGCTGTTCGTTTCGATCGTGATCTCAAGAGTGGCACCGTATTCAACAAGGATGGGACTCCAGATACCAGCGTGCGTGATGACGGTGGCCGGATTGACCAGAACGTGTTCGGCCTGGCTCGTGCAAACGGAACCCGCCTGAACGCAGCGCCGAAAATCAGCCTGCCGCTCACTGCAACCTACGGTTTCCTGACACCATCGCTCAAGTACGCGTATACCCATTACGATCTCGACCTGGACAGCCAGGGCAAGCTGCAAGCTGCAGCGGCGCCTGCAGACTTTGGCAAGTTCAGCAGTTCGCAGGATCGGGACGTTCCAATATTCAGCGTGGATAGTGGCCTGTATTTCGACCGCAACACTCAATGGTTCGGTAAGAACTATCGCCAAACCCTTGAGCCTCGCCTGTACTACCTGTATGTCCCTTACAAAGATCAGCGAGACATCCCGATCTTTGACACCAGCGAAAACACGTTCAACTACAGCTCGTTGTTCCGGGATAACCGTTTCTCCGGCTCCGATCGCATCGGCGACGAGAACAAACTGTCGCTGGGCGTAACCAATCGCTGGATTGAAGAAAACGGTTTCGAGCGCCAGCGCTTCAGCATCGGTCAGGCGCTGTACTTCAAAGACCGCAAGGTCCAGTTGCCGGGTATCTCTTTCGAAGATCGCAAAGACGCACATTCAGATGTGTCCCCGTACGCTCTCGAATACGAATACCGCTTCAACCGCGACTGGCGCTTCAATTCCGACTTCAACTGGGATCCGGATAGCCGCAGCACCCGCTCGGGCAGCGCAATGTTCCACTACCAGCCTGAAGACAACGTCAACAAGGTGGTCAACCTCGGTTACCGCTACCGCAACGACATGGTCACCTACAACAGCACCACCGGCCGCTGGCAAGTGGGTGGCGGGGACTATGGTCAGCCGGGCGACGATAACTATGTGAAGGACTACTACAAGATCCAGCAACATGACTTCTCGGTCATGTGGCCGATCGTTCCACAGTGGACCGCGATTGCTCGCTGGCAGCATGACTACAACCGCAACCGCACGCTGGAAGCCTTCGGTGGTTTCGAGTATGACAACTGCTGCTGGAAGCTGCGTCTGATCAACCGTTACTGGATCGATTACGACGATTTCAGCCAGGCAACTCCGCAAAACGAAAAAGGCGACCACGGCGTCTTCCTGCAGATTGTGCTGAAAGGCCTCGGCGGCGTAGTGGGCAACAAGGTCGAGTCTTTCCTCGACCAGGGCATTCAAGGTTATCGTACTCGTGAAGACCAAGCTTACTGATTGTCTGCGCCCGCTGTTGCTGGGCGCGGTATTGCTGACCGGCACGGCGCACGCCGCCGTGCAACCCCTGGACAGCGTTGTGGCCATCGTCGACAACGACGTGGTGATGAAAAGCCAGCTGGACAGCCGCGTGCGTGAAGTCCAGCAGACCATCGCCAAGCGTGGTGGCTCCGTGCCGCCCGCCGGCGTGCTGGACCAGCAGGTGCTCGAACGCCTGATCGTCGAAAACCTGCAATTGCAGATCGGCGATCGCTCGGGCATCCGCATCACTGACGAAGAGCTGAACCAGGCCATCGGCACCATTGCCCAGCGCAATGGCATGAACCTGGAGCAGTTCCGCGCTGCCCTGGCTCATGATGGCCTGTCGTACGAAGATGCCCGCGAGCAGGTTCGTCGCGAGATGATCATCAGCCGCGTACGTCAGCGCCGGGTTGCCGAGCGCATTCAGGTCTCGGAGCAGGAAGTGAAGAACTTCCTCGCTTCGGAGCAGGGCCAGATGCAACTGTCGGAAGAATGGCGACTGGCCAACATCCTGATCCCGACGCCGGAAAGCGCCAACTCGGCGCAGATCCAGGCGGCGGCCCAGAAGGCCGGCGAGGTGTACACGCGCCTGAAGAGCGGCGCCGACTTCGGCCAGATGGCAATCGCCAGCTCCGCCAGCGAAAACGCCCTGGAAGGCGGTGAAATGGGCTGGCGTAAAGCCGGTCAGCTACCGCCTGACTTCGCCAAGTTGCTCAGCAGCCTGGACGTCGGCGACGTCACTCAGCCGCTCCGTATCCCTACCGGTTTCATCATCATCAAGATGCAGGAAAAACGTGGCGGCGGCGGAGCCACCATGCGTGACGAAGTGCATGTCCGTCACATCCTGATCAAGCCGAGCGAGATCCGCAGCGAAGCGGCGACCCAGGAGCTGGCCCAACGGCTCTATGACCGTATCCAGAACGGTGAGGACTTCGCCACGCTGGCCAAGAGCTTCTCCGAAGACCCTGGCTCGGCACTCAATGGCGGCGATCTCAACTGGATCGATCCAAGCGCCCTGGTGCCGGAGTTCCGCGAAGAAATGGCCAACGCCCAACAGGGCCAGGTGACCAAGCCGTTCAAGACCCAGTACGGCTGGCACGTCCTTGAAGTGCTGGGCCGGCGTGCCACCGACAGCACCGAGCAAGCCCGCGAGCAACAAGCCATGAACGTGCTGCGTAATCGCAAGTACGATGAAGAGCTGCAGACCTGGCTGCGTCAGATCCGTGACGAAGCCTACGTCGAAATCAAGCTTCCTGGCGCCGATCAGGCCGCGCAGTGAAACCTCAGCGCTTCGCCCTCACACCCGGCGAGCCGGCCGGCATAGGTCCTGACCTGTGCCTGCTGCTCGCCACGCAAGCCCAGCCACACCCCCTGATTGCCATTACCAGCCGTGACCTGCTCGCCGAGCGGGCCGCGCAGCTGGGCGTGGCCGTCAGCCTGTTGCCGGTGAGCCTCGACGCCCTCCCCGACCAGCCCGCGCCCGCGGGCAGCCTGTATGTCTGGGATACGCCGCTGCAAAACCCGGTGGTAGCAGGCCAGCTGGACAAGGCCAACGCCGGGTTCGTGCTGGAAACCCTGACCCGCGCCGGGCAAGGCTGCCTGGACGGGCATTTCGCCGGGATGATCACCGCCCCCGTGCACAAGGGCGTGATCAACGAAAGCGGCATCGCCTTCTCTGGGCATACCGAATTCCTCGCCGACCTGACCAGCACCGCGCAAGTGGTGATGATGCTGGCAACCCGCGGCCTGCGCGTGGCCCTGGTGACGACTCACCTGCCCCTGCGTGACGTTGCCGACGCCATCACCAGCGAACGCCTGGAGCGTGTCACGCGGATCCTGCATGCCGACCTGCAACACAAGTTCGGCATTGCCAACCCGCGCATCCTGGTTTGCGGCCTCAATCCGCACGCCGGCGAAGGTGGCCACCTGGGCCATGAAGAAATAGACACCATCGAACCGACATTGGCGCGCCTGCGCAGCGAGGGCATGGACCTTCGCGGCCCGTTGCCCGCCGACACCCTGTTTACCCCCAAATATCTGGAGCACTGCGACGCAGTGCTGGCGATGTACCACGACCAGGGCCTGCCCGTGCTCAAGTACAAAGGCTTCGGCGCGGCGGTCAATGTGACCCTGGGCCTGCCGATCATCCGCACCTCGGTCGACCATGGCACTGCCCTGGACCTGGCCGGCAGCGGCAAGATCGACACCGGCAGCCTGCAGGTCGCCCTGGAAACCGCCTACCAGATGGCCGAGACCCGAAAATGACCGAGCAATACCAACACAAGGCGCGCAAGCGCTTTGGCCAGAACTTCCTGCACGACGCCGGCGTCATCGACCGCATCCTGCGCTCGATCCACGCCAAGGCCGGCGAGCGCATGCTGGAAATCGGCCCGGGTCAGGGCGCCCTGACTTCCGGCCTGCTGGCGAGCGGCGCACAGCTGGACGTGGTCGAGCTGGACAAAGACCTGGTACCGATTCTCAACCAGCAGTTCGCTAACCGCGACAACTTCCGCCTGCACCAGGGCGATGCGCTGAAGTTCGACTTCACCAGCCTGGGTGCGGCGCCGAACAGCCTGCGCGTGGTCGGCAACCTGCCGTACAACATCTCCACGCCGCTGATCTTCCACTTGCTGGCCAACGCCGAGCTGATCCGCGACATGCACTTCATGCTGCAGAAAGAAGTGGTCGAGCGCCTGGCCGCAGGCCCTGGCGGTGGTGACTGGGGCCGCCTGTCGATCATGGTGCAGTACCACTGCCGGGTCGAACACCTGTTCAACGTCGGCCCGGGCGCGTTCAATCCGCCGCCCAAGGTCGATTCGGCGATCGTGCGTCTGGTACCGCACGAAACCCTGCCGTTCCCGGCCAAGGACCATCGCCTGCTAGAGCGCATTGTCCGCGAAGCCTTCAACCAGCGCCGCAAGACCCTGCGTAACACTCTCAAGGCCCTGCTCAGCAGCGACGCCATCGAGGCTGCCGGCGTCGATGGCAGCCTACGTCCGGAGCAACTCGACCTGGCCGCCTTCGTGCGCCTGGCCGACAAGCTGGCCGAGCAACAAGGCGCCGCGTAACGTGCGCCAATGGCCAGTCATGCCCGCATGACTGGCCGGCTACCCCGCCGATAGCCTAGACTGACGCCATCGCCGTATCCGCGTCTGTTGCCAAGGCCCCTTGCATGTCTGATCCCCGTTACCAGATCGACGTCAGCGTCGTGACCCGCTTTCTCAAAGAACAATCCGACCCCGAAAACGACCGTTTCGCCTTCGCCTATACCATCACGGTGAAGAACAACGGCACTGTGCCCGCCAAGTTGATGTCGCGGCACTGGTTGATCACCAACGGTGATGGCCATGTCGAAGAGGTCAAGGGCGCGGGCGTTATCGGCCAGCAACCGCTGATCGAACCTGGCGAAAGCCACACCTACAGCAGCGGCGCGGTGATCAGCACCACGGTCGGCACCATGCAGGGCAGCTACCAGATGTTCGCTGAAGACGGCAAGCGCTTCGACGCCATCATCGCGCCGTTCCGCCTCGCCGTCCCTGGAGCCCTGCACTGATGGCGGTATACGCAGTCGGCGATCTGCAAGGCTGCCTGCAGCCACTCAAGTGCCTGCTCGAGCGGGTTGCCTTCAACCCGAAGGTCGATCGCCTGTGGCTGGTCGGTGACCTGGTCAACCGCGGCCCGGAGTCACTGGAAACCCTGCGCTTCCTTTATTCCATCCGCGAATCGCTGGTGTGCGTACTGGGCAACCATGACCTGCACCTGCTGGCCGCCTGGCACAACATCGAGCGCTTGAAAAAAAGCGACACCCTGCGCGAAATCCTCGATGCCCCGGATGCCGGTGAACTGCTCGACTGGCTGCGCCGGCAAAAGCTGCTGCACTACGACGAGCAGCGCGGCGCAGTGCTGGTGCACGCCGGCATCCCGCCGCAGTGGACCCTGGGCAAGGCCCTGGAGCTGGCAGGCGAAGTGGAGGAAGTGCTGCGCGACGACAACCGTTTAAAGCCCTACCTCGACGGCATGTACGGCAACGAGCCGAACAAGTGGAGCAAGGACCTCAGCGGCGTCACCCGCTTGCGGGTTATCACCAATTACTTCACCCGCATGCGCTTTTGCACCAGCGAAGGCAAACTCGACCTCAAGGGCAAGGAAGGCGCCGATACCGCCCCGCCTGGCTACAAGCCCTGGTTCGCCCACAAGGGCCGTCGCTCTCGGCATGTGAAGATCATCTTCGGCCACTGGGCGGCGCTTGAAGGCCGCTGCAAGGAGCCCGGGGTCATTGCCCTGGACACCGGCTGCGTCTGGGGCGGCGCGATGACCCTGTACAACGTCGATACCGGCGCATTCCATCGCTGCGAATGTTCCGACCAAGGCACCCCGCGCGCGCAGCCTGCGTCCGCACAACCGGCTAGAATGAACGACCAGTCCTGAAGGAAACCGTACCCATGAGCGAATTCAAACGCATCCCTCCCGAGCAGGCCCAGGCGCTGCGCGAGCAAGGTGCGGTCGTGGTCGATATTCGCGACCCGCAAGCCTTTGCCGCCGGCCACATCACTGGCGCGCACCATCTGGACAACCATTCGGTAGCGGATTTTATTCGCGCCGCTGATCTCGATGCGCCAACCGTGGTGGTCTGCTATCACGGCAACTCCAGCCAGAGCGCTGCCGCTTATCTGATCAGCCAGGGCTTTTCCGACGTCTACAGCCTCGACGGCGGCTTCGAGCTGTGGCGTGGCACCTACCCGACGGAAACCGCCCAGGGCACTGCCGAATAATTTTTTTCACCTCCCGCAGCCCGCGTCCTGTGCGGGCTCGCGCCTGACCAGACGAACGGTCATGGCGAACTTCATGTACAAGCGGCCTTGACCTCCCCGATTACGAACTATCCTTAAGCCCAGGCCATCCAAAAAGGGGAGAGCCGGTACACCGGCGTGCGGGTCATCGGTAGCGAGTTCTAGGTGTTCTGGGGGGTATACAGCAATTGGCAGTGCCGATTGCATGCCAGCATCAGCTGACTGATCCGGCGTCGGCTCCACGTATCGAGCGAGGTGACGTCATGAGTATTTTTAGCCACTTCCAACAACGTTTCGAGTCCACCCGTCAGGAAGAACTTTCGCTGCAAGAGTACCTTGAGCTCTGCAAAAGCGATCGCAGCGCTTACGCGTCGGCGGCCGAACGCCTGTTGATGGCCATCGGTGAGCCAGAACTGGTCGACACCTCGAACAACTCAAGGCTGTCGCGCATCTTCTCCAACAAGGTGATCCGCCGCTATCCGGCCTTTGAAGACTTCCATGGCATGGAAGAATGCATCGACCAGATCGTGTCCTATTTCCGCCATGCCGCCCAGGGCCTGGAAGAGAAGAAACAAATCCTCTATCTGCTCGGCCCGGTAGGTGGCGGCAAGTCTTCCCTGGCCGAAAAGCTCAAACAACTGATGGAGAAGGTGCCCTTCTATGCCATCAAGGGCTCGCCGGTATTCGAGTCGCCCTTGGGGCTGTTCAACGCTACCGAAGACGGCGCCATTCTCGAAGAAGACTTCGGCATCCCGCGGCGCTACCTGAACACCATCATGTCGCCCTGGGCGACCAAGCGACTGGCCGAATTCGGGGGCGATATCAGCCAGTTCAAGGTAGTCAAACTCTACCCGTCGATCCTCAACCAGATCGCCGTGGCCAAGACCGAACCGGGTGACGAGAACAACCAGGATATTTCCGCTCTGGTGGGTAAGGTCGATATCCGCAAACTGGAGGAATACCCACAGAACGACGCCGACGCCTACAGCTACTCGGGCGCATTGTGCCGGGCCAACCAGGGCCTGATGGAATTCGTCGAGATGTTCAAGGCGCCGATCAAGGTCCTGCACCCGTTGCTGACGGCCACCCAGGAAGGCAACTACAACAGCACCGAAGGCCTCGGTGCGATCCCCTACTCCGGGATCCTGCTGGCCCACTCCAACGAATCGGAATGGCACAGCTTCCGCAACAACAAGAACAACGAAGCCTTCATCGACCGGATCTACATCGTCAAGGTGCCGTACTGCCTGCGGGTCAGCGACGAAATCAAGATCTACGACAAGCTGCTGTTCAACAGCTCGCTGGCCAAAGCCCATTGCGCCCCCGACACCCTGAAGATGCTGGCGCAGTTCACCGTGCTGTCGCGGCTCAAAGAACCGGAAAACTCGAACATTTACTCAAAAATGCGCGTGTATGACGGCGAAAACCTCAAGGATACCGATCCCAAGGCCAAGTCGATCCAGGAGTACCGCGACGCGGCCGGGGTGGACGAAGGCATGAACGGCCTGTCGACCCGCTTTGCCTTCAAGATCCTCTCCAAGGTGTTCAACTTCGACCCCCATGAGATTGCCGCCAACCCGGTACACCTGCTGTATGTACTGGAACAGCAGATCGAACAGGAACAATTCCCCGCCGAAGTGCGTGAACGCTACCTGCGCTATCTGAAGGAATACCTGGCACCACGCTACATCGAGTTCATCGGCAAGGAAATCCAGACCGCTTACCTGGAGTCCTACAGCGAATACGGGCAGAACATCTTCGACCGCTACGTGCTGTATGCCGACTTCTGGATCCAGGACCAGGAGTACCGCGACCCGGAAACTGGCGAGATCCTTAACCGCATCGCCCTCAACGAAGAGCTGGAGAAGATCGAGAAGCCGGCCGGCATCAGCAATCCGAAGGATTTCCGCAACGAGATCGTCAACTTCGTGTTGCGCGCCCGGGCCAACAACAACGGCAAGAACCCGACCTGGCTCAGCTACGAAAAACTGCGGGTGGTGATCGAGAAGAAAATGTTCTCCAACACCGAAGACCTGTTGCCGGTCATCAGCTTCAACGCCAAGGCCAGCAAAGAGGATCAACAGAAACACAACGACTTCGTCACCCGAATGGTGGAACGCGGCTACACAGACAAGCAAGTTCGGCTGCTCTCGGAATGGTACCTGCGGGTCAGGAAATCGCAATAAGCGGCAAGCGGCAAGCTGTCAGCTGCAAGCCGCGCACGTATGTCGAATGCGTGCCGTGCTTGCGGGGACAGCGGTGATCCAACTTGAAGCTTGAAGCTTACAGCTTGCAGCTACCGCCTACTCCCGGAGGGGCCTATGAGCTATGTGATCGACCGACGCCTGAACGGCAAGAACAAGAGCACGGTCAACCGCCAGCGCTTTTTGCGGCGTTACCGTGACCACATCAAGAAGGCCGTCGAGGAGGCAGTGAGCCGGCGCTCCATCACCGACATGGAGCATGGCGAGCAGATCAGCATTCCCGGTCGCGACATCGACGAGCCGGTGTTGCACCATGGCCGTGGCGGCAAGCAAACGGTTGTGCACCCAGGCAACAAGGAGTTCACTGCTGGCGAGCGTATCGCCCGTCCGCAAGGGGGCGGGGGTGGCGGTGGCCGTGGCAAGGCCGGCAACTCAGGCGAAGGCATGGACGAGTTCGTCTTCCAGATCACCCAGGAAGAATTTCTCGAGTTCATGTTCGAAGACCTCGAACTGCCCAACCTGGTCAAACGGCACCTGACCGGCACCGACACCTTCAAAACCGTGCGCGCCGGTATCAGCAACGAAGGCAACCCGTCGCGCATCAACATTATCCGCACCCTGCGTTCGGCCCATGCCCGGCGCATCGCCCTGTCCGGCAGCAGCCGGGCAAAGCTACGTGAAGCCCAGGAGGAACTGGCGCGACTCAAACGAGAAGAACCAGACAACTTCGGCGATATTCAGGAAATTGAAGTAGAAATAGAGCGACTGAGTGCGCGCATCCATCGCGTGCCGTTCCTCGACACCTTCGACCTCAAGTACAACCTGCTGGTCAAGCAACCCAACCCCAGCTCCAAGGCGGTGATGTTCTGCCTGATGGACGTTTCCGGTTCCATGACCCAGGCCACCAAGGACATTGCCAAGCGCTTCTTCATCCTCCTGTACCTGTTTCTCAAGCGAAACTACGACAAGATCGAAGTGGTGTTCATCCGCCACCACACCAGCGCCCGCGAAGTGGACGAAGAGGAGTTTTTCTATTCCCGGGAAACCGGCGGCACCATCGTCTCCAGCGCCCTGAAGCTGATGCAGGAGATCATGGCTGAACGCTACCCGGCCAATGAATGGAACATCTACGCGGCCCAGGCCTCGGACGGTGACAACTGGAACGACGATTCGCCGATCTGCCGCGAGATCCTCACCAATCAGATCATGCCGTTCGTCCAGTATTACACTTACGTTGAGATCACCCCTCGCGAACATCAGGCATTGTGGTACGAGTATGAGCGTATCGGCGAAGCCTATGCCGATACGTTCGCCCAGCAGCAGCTGGTGTCGGCCGGCGATATCTATCCGGTCTTCCGTGAACTCTTCCAGCGCAGGTTAGTGACATGACCGCTAGAGAGCAGAAGCGCCATCCCATTTCTACCGGGTCCGAATGGACATTCGAACTGATCCAGGCCTATGACCGGGAAATTAGCCGCCTGGCCGAGCGCTATGCCCTGGACACCTACCCCAACCAGATCGAGGTGATCACCGCCGAGCAGATGATGGACGCCTACGCCTCCGTCGGCATGCCCCTGGGCTATCACCACTGGTCCTACGGCAAGCACTTCCTCAGCACTGAAAAGTCTTATAGCCGCGGTCAGATGGGCCTGGCCTACGAAATCGTGATCAATTCCGACCCCTGCATCGCCTACCTGATGGAAGAAAACACCATCTGCATGCAGGCGCTGGTGGTCGCCCATGCCTGCTACGGGCACAACAGCTTCTTCAAGGGCAACTACCTGTTCCGTACCTGGACCGACGCCAGTTCGATCATCGATTACCTGGTGTTCGCCAAGCAGTACATCACCCAGTGTGAAGAGCGCCACGGCATCGATGCCGTGGAAGACCTGCTCGACTCCTGCCACGCCCTGATGAACTACGGCGTTGACCGCTACAAGCGGCCCTACCCTATCTCTGCCGAAGAAGAGCGGCGCCGGCAGAAGGAGCGCGAAGAACACCTGCAGAAACAGATCAACGACCTGTGGCGCACTATTCCCAAGGGCGCCGACAAGAATAGCGATCGCGACAACGCACGCTTCCCGGCCGAACCCCAGGAGAACATCCTCTACTTCATCGAGAAACACGCGCCATTGCTCGAGCCCTGGCAGCGTGAAATCGTGCGCATCGTGCGCAAGATCGCCCAGTACTTCTACCCGCAGCGCCAGACTCAGGTGATGAACGAAGGCTGGGCGACCTTCTGGCACTACACCCTGATGAACGACCTGTACGATGAAGGCCTGGTCACCGAAGGCTTCATGATGGAGTTCCTGCAGTCACACACCAGCGTGGTGTTCCAGCCCGGCTTCGACAGCCCCTACTACAGTGGCATCAACCCCTACGCCCTGGGTTTCGCCATGTACCGCGACATCCGCCGCATGTGCGAACACCCTACCGAAGAGGACCGCCGCTGGTTCCCCGACATCGCCGGCAGCGACTGGCTGTCGACCATCAAGTTCGCCATGAGCAGCTTCAAGGATGAAAGCTTCATTCTCCAGTACCTGTCACCCACGGTGATCCGCGACCTCAAGCTGTTCAGCATCCTCGATGACGACCAGCGCGAGGACCTGTTGGTGCCAGCCATCCATGACGAAAGTGGCTACCGGATCATCCGCGAGACCCTGGCCGCCCAGTACAACCTCGGCAACCGCGAACCCAACGTGCAGATCTGGAGCATCGACCGCCGTGGCGACCGCTCCCTGACCCTGCGTCACCAACAACACGACCGCAAACCCCTGGGCGACTCCACCGAAGAAGTTCTCAAGCACCTGCACCGCCTCTGGGGCTTTGATATCCACCTGGAAACCCTGCAGGGCGACCAGGTGATGAAAACCCACCACGTGCCGCCCAGAGGCGAGCACGGCGAAGCGGACTATGGTCGCCTGGACCTGGCTGTAGTGCACCTCTAGCACGCCCTCCGTTGCTGCCAGACAGGTTATCCTGTGGCATCAACGGAGGTTCTACATGCAGATCTACAAAGTCGGCGGCGCCGTACGCGACCGCCTGCTCGGCAGGCCGGTCAGTGATATCGACTGGGTCGTGGTCGGCGCCACGGCGGAACAAATGCAAAACTTGGGTTATCGCCCGGTAGGGGCGGATTTCCCGGTGTTCCTGCACCCCAAAAGCGGCGAGGAATACGCCCTGGCGCGCACCGAGCGCAAGAGCGGGCGCGGCTATGGCGGCTTCACTTTTCACGCCAGCCCCGAGGTCACCCTTGAAGAAGACCTGATCCGTCGCGACCTGACCATCAATGCCATGGCCGAAGATGACCAGGGCAATGTCTGCGATCCGTATAACGGCAAAAGGGATCTAGAAGCCCGCATCTTGCGTCATGTATCCCCGGCGTTCGCCGAAGATCCATTGCGCGTGCTGCGCGTTGCCCGCTTTGCTGCGCGGTATGCCGGCTTGGGGTTTACCGTGGCCCCGGAAACCATTGAGCTGATGCGCGAACTCAGCGAATCAGGCGAGCTGCAGGCCCTGACCGCCGAGCGCAGCTGGAAGGAAATCGCCCGGGCACTGATGGAAGATCAACCCCGGGTGTTCATCCAGGTGCTGCGCGATTGCGGCGCCCTCAAGCAGCTGATGCCTGAACTCAATGCGCTGTTCGGTGTGCCGCAGCCTGAGGCTCATCACCCGGAAATCGACAGCGGTATCCACACCCTCTCGGTGCTCGAACAAGCCGCCCTGCACCAACAGCCCCTGAGCGTGCGCTGGGCCTGTTTGCTGCATGACCTGGGCAAGGGCCTTACCCCTGAAGAGGAATGGCCGCGACACATCGCTCACGAGCAACGCGGGCTGAAATTGATCAAGGCGGTGAACCAGCGCTTCAAGGCCCCCCGCGAGTGCCAGGAGCTGGCTTTGCTGGTGGGTGAGTACCACACACACTGTCATCGGGCGCTGGAGCTGCGGGCCTCGACCTTGCTGGAATTGCTGCAAAGCTTCGATGTGTACCGTCGGCCACAGCGATTCGAGGAATTCATCGCTGCGTGCGAGATGGACGCCCGGGGCCGCAAAGGGCTGGAGCAACGTGAATATCCACAGGCGGACTATCTGCGCGGCGCGGCAGCGGCGGCGCGAGCGGTGCAGGTGCAGCCACTGGTGCAGAGGGGCCTGGCCGGGCAGGCGCTGGGCGAGGCGCTCAAGGGCGAGCGGCTGAAGGCGTTGAAGGCGTACAAGGACGGCGCCAAGCCGTAATGCGTGTCGCCTTCATCGCTGGCAAGCCAGCTCCCACAGGGCCTGCCTACACTGGACCTTGTGGGAGCTGGCTTGCCAGCGATGGGGTCAAAACCTGGTTAGCTGCTGCCCACGCCACTCGAAGGGCACCGGCGCGAGCACTTGCTCGATCTGCGCCTCGACCCACAGCTGGCCCATGGTTTTCCCGGCGCCCGGATGCATCAGCTCAGGCGCAATCAACGCCAGCGGCCACAACACAAATGCGTTCCTGAGGATCTCCGCCCGCGGCAACACCAGCCCGTCAAAGCTGCCATGCAGGTCGTTGTACATCAGCACATCGATATCCAGCGGCAGGCCCTTGCGCTCGGGGGCATAGCGGCCATTGTCGGCCTCGATGAACTTGAGCCGGCGGTCCAGCTCCATCAGTGGCAGCTCGGTCAGGCCGGTGACCACCAGATTGAAGAACGGTCCGCTCTTGATCCCCACCGCCTGACTCTCGAACACTGCCGAGCAACGCATGCCCGCAAGCATCCCGGCCAAGGCGTCGAGCCCGGCAGTCAGATGCCGTTCGCGCTCGATATTACTGCCCAGCCCGAGGTAAACCCTGTTCAGAGACATCCGCGCTCGATCTCCACGCCCACCCCACTGGCGGCAGGTACCGCGCCTGGCTTGGTCAGCTTCAGGCGTAACCAGGGGATCTGGAACTCGCTCATCAGCACCGCCGCCAGACGCTCGGCGAAGGTCTCTACCAACTGGAATTCGGACTGCTCGGCAAATGCCTGGATGCGCGCCGAGACGCTGGCGTAGTCCAGGGCTTTGGTCAGGTCGTCACCGGCTGCTGCGGGGCGATTGTCCCAGGCAAAACTCAGGTCCAGACGCAGGCACTGGCGAATTCCGCGCTCCCAGTCATAGGCGCCGATCACGGTATCGACTTCCAGCCCCTCGATGAACACTCTGTCCAAGCACTTCTCTCCACAGCACGACAAGGGCGCGTTGCGCCGTTAGAATCAGGGCGTCCTCGCCCGGAATGGTTAGCATGTTTTGGTTACTGGCGCTGTGCGCCTACCTGCTCGGCTCTCTGTCCTTTGCCATCGTCCTCAGCCGCCTCAATGGCAGCCCGGACCCGCGCATGAGCGGTTCAGGCAATGCCGGTGCAACCAACATGCTACGCCTGGCCGGCCGCAAACTGGCGGTCCTGACCCTGCTTGGCGACTTGTGCAAGGGCCTGGTGCCCGTGCTGATCGCCAATCTTGCTGGCCTCGACCTGCAACAACAGGCCTGGATCGGCGTGTGCGCGGTGATTGGCCATCTGTTCCCGGTGTACTTCCGCTTTCGCGGCGGCAAAGGCGTCGCCACCGCTGCCGGCATGCTGCTGGGGCTCTACCCGCCAGCCGCCTTGCTGGCCATCAGCGCGTGGCTGCTGACCTTCCTCCTGACCCGCACCAGCTCGCTGGCGGCCCTGGTGGCAACGCCCCTGACCTTGCCGTTACTAGCCTGGCGCGAACCGGAAGCGCTTTTGCCGATCAGCGTGCTGACAGTGCTGATCGTCTGGCGCCACCGCGGCAATCTACGCGACCTTTTCGCCGGACGCGAACGGCATTTCTGAATCCACTGCATGAGCAACGCTCAGCTTCACAGCGGCGCCAGCTGCTCCATCGGCCAGCGGGCCTGCACGCTGATCGCCAGGCTTTCCTGCTGCCCGGCAGCCAGACGCTGGCAGCCGGCATAGGCAATCATTGCGCCGTTATCGGTGCAAAACTGCGGCCGGGCGTAGTACACATTGCCCTTGATGCCGGCCAGCATGTCTTCCAGCGAAGCGCGCAAAGCCTTGTTGGCACTGACGCCGCCAGCGATCACCAGGCGCTTGAGGCCGGTCTGCTTCAGCGCACGCTTGCACTTGATGGTCAAAGTCTCCACCACCGCCTGCTGGAAGGCCAGCGACACGTCGCAACGAGTTTGTTCGCCGTCGTCTCCAGCACTCTGGCAGCGCTGCCAGGTGTTGAGGGCGAAGGTTTTCAAACCACTGAAGCTGAAATCAAGACCGGGGCGATCGGTCATCGGCCGCGGGAACACGAAGCGCCCAGGCACGCCCTGGGTCGCCAGGCGGGCGATCTCCGGGCCACCCGGGTAGTTCAGGCCCATCAGCTTGGCGGTCTTGTCGAAAGCTTCGCCAGCGGCGTCATCGAGGGTCTCGCCGAGCAGTTCGTAACGGCCGATACCATCGACCCGCACCAACTGGGTATGCCCGCCCGACACTAGCAAGGCGACGAACGGGAACTCCGGCGGCTGCTCTTCGAGCATCGGCGCGAGCAGATGGCCTTCCATGTGGTGTACGCCCAATGCCGGAATGCCCCAGGCAAAAGCCAGGGCCTGGGCACAGGAAGCGCCCACCAGCAGAGCGCCGACCAGGCCAGGGCCTGCGGTATAGGCGATGGCATCGATCTCGGTGGCGACGCAGTCGGCTTCGGCCAGCACCTGGCGGATCAACGGCAGCATGCGCTTGACGTGATCACGCGAGGCCAGCTCCGGCACTACCCCGCCATAAACGCGGTGCAGGTCGATCTGACTGAACAATGCATCGGCCAAAAGGCCGCGCTCACTGTCGTATAATGCGACGCCGGTTTCGTCGCAGGATGTTTCCAATCCCAGTACTAGCATGGGTCCGTGCCTTGTTGAGGCTGAATTCGAAGGCGCGCATGATAGTCCCCGCTCCCGACGCCGACCAGCGGTTTTCGATCAGAGGCTTTGCATTCCGGTCGGCTAAGGGTTAACATCCGCAACCCTTAAAAACCGACGTTCTCCAGCGCACATTTTTGCCACGAGTTCGTTGACCCCGGTAATGAATGAAGGTAGCTCTGGATGCCAGCCGTCAAAGTTAAAGAGAATGAACCCTTCGACGTAGCTCTGCGTCGTTTCAAGCGCTCCTGCGAAAAAGCCGGTGTTCTGGCTGAAGTTCGTAGCCGCGAATTTTACGAGAAGCCGACTTCTGAGCGTAAGCGCAAAGCAGCAGCCGCTGTTAAACGTCACGCCAAGAAAGTTCAGCGCGAACAGCGCCGCGCCGTTCGCCTGTACTAATACAGTCGTCCGTCGCAAGCTTCTGCCTCGCCCGGCCCAAAGCCGGGCTGCCGGCAGTCGTTGCTTGATCCTTTGGCCTTCGGGCCCAAGGCGTCCTGCTGCCCTGCAGCATGGACAACCTGCCTGAATCGTCAGAACTGGCCTCAACGCCAGCTGTGCACGTCCTTCCTGACGAGCCTTCACCGGCTGCAGACGAGCACGTCTTTCCGTATTTTGTGTTACGCCATTCGACATCGCTCGAACGCGCAGCCGTTCCCGCCGCATTAGCGATTACACTTGCTTATCGCCTGATGATGAGAGTGCCATGGCCGGGCTGATTCCCCAGAGTTTTATCGACGACCTGCTTAACCGTACCGACATCGTCGATGTGGTGAGTTCGCGTGTGCAGCTGAAAAAAGCTGGCAAGAACCTCACGGCCTGCTGCCCGTTCCACAAGGAAAAAACCCCGTCCTTCAGCGTCAGCCCCGACAAACAGTTCTATTACTGCTTTGGCTGCGGCGCGGGCGGCAACGCCCTTGGCTTTATCATGGACCACGACAACCTGGATTTCCCCCAGGCTGTCGAGGAACTGGCCAAGGCCGCCGGCATGGAGGTCCCCCGCGAAGAAAGCGGGCGCAGCCACAAACCCCGGCAACCGGTCGATTCACCCCTGTACCCGCTGCTTGAAGCCGCCGCCGACTTTTATCGCCAGGCGCTGCGCAGCCACCCGACACGCAAATCGGCCGTCGACTACCTCAAGGGCCGCGGCCTGTCCGGTGAGATCGCCCGCGATTTCGGCTTGGGCTTTGCTCCGCCAGGCTGGGACAACCTGTTCAAGCACCTGAGCAGCGATACCTTGCAGCAAAAGGCCATGATCGATGCCGGCCTGCTGGTCGAGAACGCCGAGTCCGGCAAGCGCTACGACCGCTTCCGTGACCGGGTGATGTTCCCGATCCGCGACAGCCGTGGCCGGGTCATTGCCTTCGGCGGCCGGGTGCTGGGCGACGACAAGCCCAAGTACCTGAACTCCCCGGAAACCCCGGTGTTCCACAAGGGCCAGGAGCTGTACGGGCTTTACGAGGCGCGCAAGTTCAACCGCAACCTCGATGAGATCATCGTGGTCGAAGGCTACATGGACGTCATCGCCCTCGCGCAGCAAGGCTTGCGCAATGCGGTGGCCACCCTGGGCACGGCCACCAGCGAAGAACACCTCAAGCGCCTGTTTCGCGTGGTGCCGAACGTGCTGTTCTGTTTCGACGGCGACCAGGCCGGCCGTAATGCTGCCTGGCGCGCCCTGGAAGCAACGCTTTCGAGCCTGCAGGATGGACGCAAGGCGCGTTTTCTGTTTTTACCCGAAGGCGAAGACCCGGACACCCTGGTACGCGCGGAAGGCACTGACGCCTTCCGCGCCCGCATAAACCAGCATGCACAGCCGCTGGCCGATTACTTTTTCCAGCAGTTGACCGAGGAAGCCGACCCGCGCTCGCTCGAGGGCAAGGCGCACATGGCCACCCTCGCTGCACCGTTGATCGAAAAAGTGCCCGGGGCCAACCTGCGTGCACTGATGCGCAATCGCCTCAAGGAAATCACCGGGCTGGACAACCAGCAGGTCGAACAACTGGCGCACAGTGCGCCGGCAGAAGCACCACCCAGTTACGACCCGGGCATCGATTACGACGCCATTCCCGACTACACGCCGGATTACGGCGATTTTCATCAGCCCGAGTACGCGCCAGCGCAACAGCAGTGGACGCCGAACAAGGGCGGCAAGAAAAAATGGGACGGCAAGCCCTGGGACAAGAAGGGCAAACCCTGGGAGCGCAATGGCCAGCGCCAGGATCCGCCGCCACGGGTACCGACCTCGGTAGAACCGCCGACCTTGAGCGCCCTGCGCACCCTGCTGCATCACCCGCAGCTGGCGAAAAAGGTCGAGGATGCCAGCCAATTGGCGGCCGAAGAACACGTCTACGCCCAGCTGCTGGTGGCCCTGCTGGAGGCGCTGCAGAAAAATCCTGAACTACGCTCACTACAGTTGATCGCCCGCTGGCACGGCACCGAACAAGGCCGCCTGCTCAGGGCTTTGGCAGAGAAGGAATGGCTGATCGATGCCGACAACCTTGAACAACAGTTTTTCGACACTATAACTAGCTTGTCCGCTCGCCAACGCGAGCGCAGCCTGGAACATCTGCTCAGGAAAGCACGTCAAAGTGACTTGAGCGCAGAGGAAAAAAATCAGCTGCGTGACCTGTTAAGCCGGAATGTTCCCGCACAAACCCCGACCTCAACTGGCGCGTGAGGTCCTAGCTCGGGTATAATCCTCGGCTTGTTTTTTGCCCGCCAAGACCTTCAGTGGATAGGGTGTTATGTCCGGAAAAGCGCAACAGCAGTCTCGCATCAAAGAGTTGATCACCCGCGGTCGTGAGCAGGGCTACCTGACTTACGCGGAGGTCAACGACCACCTGCCAGAGGATATTTCAGATCCGGAGCAGGTGGAAGACATCATCCGCATGATCAACGACATGGGGATCAACGTATTCGAGAGTGCTCCGGATGCGGATGCCCTTTTGTTGGCCGAAGCCGACACCGACGAAGCCGCAGCTGAAGAAGCCGCCGCAGCGTTGGCGGCTGTGGAAACCGATATTGGTCGCACGACTGACCCGGTGCGCATGTACATGCGTGAAATGGGTACCGTCGAGCTTCTGACCCGCGAAGGCGAAATCGAAATCGCCAAGCGGATCGAAGAAGGTATCCGTGAAGTCATGGGTGCTATCGCCCACTTCCCGGGTACTGTCGATCACATCCTCTCCGAGTACGATCGCGTCACCACCGAAGGTGGCCGCCTGTCCGACGTTCTCAGCGGCTACATCGACCCGGACGACGGCATTGCGCCGCCAGCCGAAGTGCCGCCGCCAGTCGACCCGAAAGCACCGGCCAAGGCCGAAGCTGACGACGAAGACGAAGAGAAGGAAGGTGACGAGGAAGAGGAAGAGACCGAAAGCGGTCCCGACCCGGTCATTGCACAGCAGCGCTTTGGTGCCGTTCAGGAACAACTGAACGCTACCCTCAAGGTACTGAAGAAGAACGGCCGCAGCCACAAGGACAGCATCAAGGCGATGCTCGACCTGGCTGAGCTGTTCATGCCGATCAAGCTGGTGCCCAAGCAGTTCGAAGCCCTGGTTGAGCGCGTTCGCAGTGCCCTGGATCGCCTGCGTCAGCAAGAACGCGCCATCATGCAGCTGTGCGTCCGTGACGCACGCATGCCACGCGCCGACTTCCTGCGCCTGTTCCCGAGCAACGAAACCGACCAGACCTGGAGCGGCGATCTTTCCAAGCGCAGCACCAAGTGGGCTGCAGCGCTGGGCGAGAAGAACGACGCTATCGTTGCTTGCCAGCAGAAGCTGATCGACCTCGAAAACGAAACCGGCCTGACCATCGCCGAGATCAAGGACATCAACCGTCGCATGTCGATCGGTGAAGCCAAGGCTCGTCGTGCCAAGAAGGAAATGGTCGAGGCCAACCTGCGTCTGGTTATCTCGATCGCCAAGAAGTACACCAACCGCGGCCTGCAATTCCTCGACCTGATCCAGGAAGGCAACATCGGCCTGATGAAGGCGGTGGACAAGTTCGAATACCGTCGTGGTTACAAGTTCTCGACCTATGCCACCTGGTGGATTCGCCAGGCGATCACCCGTTCGATCGCTGACCAGGCCCGCACCATCCGTATTCCGGTGCACATGATCGAGACGATCAACAAGCTCAACCGCATTTCCCGGCAGATGTTGCAGGAAATGGGTCGCGAACCGACCCCGGAAGAGCTGGGTGAACGCATGGAAATGCCTGAGGACAAGATCCGCAAGGTATTGAAGATCGCCAAAGAGCCGATCTCCATGGAAACCCCGATCGGTGACGACGAAGATTCGCACCTGGGTGACTTCATCGAGGACTCGACCATGCAGTCGCCAATCGATGTGGCCACGGTCGAAAGCCTCAAGGAAGCGACCCGTGACGTGCTCTCCGGTCTGACCGCTCGCGAAGCCAAGGTGCTGCGCATGCGTTTCGGTATCGACATGAACACCGATCACACCCTCGAAGAGGTCGGCAAACAGTTCGACGTGACCCGTGAACGGATCCGTCAGATTGAAGCCAAGGCGCTGCGCAAGCTGCGCCATCCGACGCGAAGCGAGCATCTGCGCTCCTTCCTCGACGAGTGATGACAAACCCCGGCCCAGGCCGGGGTTTTTCTTTTCCGGCGAACGGCGCTTTTAAGCCTTTGCCCACTACCCCGCCGCTTGAATGCCCGTCTACACTCGAATCAATCCACCTGTGTGACGAGGCCGCTATGCCCCCAATGCCGGCACTTCTGTTGGCTCTCCTGCTCATCTGGAGTGCAACGGCCGGCGCCCTGACCCTGACTGAAGAAGAACAAGCCTGGCTCAGCGCGCATCCGCAGCTGCGTCTGGGCGTCGATGCATCCTGGCCACCTTTCGAATACCGGGACCAGGACGGTCGCTACCAGGGATTGGCCGCCGACTACATTGCCTTAATCCAGGAACGCCTGGGGGTGCAGTTCAAGCCGATCGAACCGATCAGCTGGACCGCTGTACTCGAGCAGGCACGCAAGAACAAACTCGACTTGCTGCCCGGCATCATGTCGACCCCCGAGCGCCAGAGTTACCTGGCCTTCACCCGCCCGTACCTGGATTTCCCGATCGTCATCCTCGCCCATGACGGCGGGCCGCAACCGCGCACCATCAAGGACCTGTACGGGCTGAAAATCGCCGTGGTGGAGAACTACGCGCCCCATGAGCTGTTGCGCACCCATCACCCGGATCTCAACCTGGTGGCCCTGCCCAACGTCAGCTCGGCGCTGCAGGCCCTGGCCACCGACGAGGTGGATGCAGTGGTTGGTGACCTCGCCTCGAGCATCTGGAGCCTGCGCCAGCTCAAGCTCGAGGGCCTGTACGTGAGTGGCGAAACCCCTTACCGCTATCAGCTGGCCATGGCGGTGCCCCGGGAGCAGAAAATCCTCGTCGGGATCCTCGACAAGGTCATGGCCGACATGACCCCCAATGAGGTCAGCAATATTCAGGAGCGCTGGGTTGGCAAGGTGCTCGATCACCGCACGCTGTGGTACGACCTGCTGATCTACGGTCTTCCCGCCTTGCTGTTGATGGTGGCGATTCTGGCCGCGGTGATGCGCGTGAACCGGCGCCTGAGTTCGGAAATCTCCCGGCGCATTGCCCTGGAACAGGAGCTGCGCAGCAGCGAGTACCATTACCGCGGCCTGGTCGAAAGCCTCTCGGCAATTGCCTGGGAAGCCGATGCAAACGACTTTACCTACAGCTACGTTTCGCCCCATGCCGAAGACCTGCTCGGCTACCCTTTGAGCCAGTGGCTGCGCCCGGGCTTCTGGCGCAGCATCATTCACCCCGACGACGCGCTGTGGGCCCAGGCCTTCTGCGACAGCGAAACCGCCGCTGGGCGCGATCACAGCCTCGATTACCGGGTAATCCGCGCCGACGGACGCAGCCTGTGGGTACGCGATATCGTCAGCCTGATCGAACACGGGCATAAACCGTTGATGCGCGGGCTGATGATCGATATCAGCGAAACCAAGAACGCCGAAGAGGCCCTGCGCCTGTCCGAACAGAAGTTCGCCTCGGTGTTTCAGCAATGCCCGGACATCCTGGTCATCGCCCGCCTGAGCGATGGCTGCCTGCTGGAAGTAAACGAAGCCTTCGAAGAGCAGATCGGCCTAAGCCCGGCGCAGGTTCTGGGCCGCACCGCGACCGAACTGAGTATCTGGGGCATCGACGGCGTCGGCCCTGACCTGCTCAAGCGCTTGCAGGCAGGCAGTATCCGCAACCTGGAAATGCTCTTTCGCCGCAGCAACGGCCAGGTGTTCACCGGGCTGACCTCCGCCGAAACCTTTCAGCTCGACAGCACGCCGGCGCTGGTGGTCGCGGTACGCGACATCAGCCAACTGAAAGAAACCCAGGAGCAGTTGCAAACCTCCGAAGAGAAGTTCGCCAAAGCCTTCCACGCCTCCCCCGACGGCCTGCTGCTGTCGCGCCAGAGCGACGGGCTGCTGATCGAGGTGAACGAAGGTTTCTGCCGCCTGACCGGTTACGACACCCAAATGTCGCTGGACCACACTTCGCTGGACCTGGGCATCTGGGTCGATCTCAACGAGCGTCGCCGCTTGCTGGAGATGCTTCAGCGCGATGGTTTCGTGCGCGACTTCAGTTGCCATATCCGCCGCAGCGATGGCCAGATTCGCTTGTGCGAGCTTTCCGCCCGACCGCTGCCAATCGCCGGTGTCGATTGCATGCTGACCATTGCCCGCGACATCACCGAGCGCCACCTCATGCAGGAAAAACTGCAACTGGCCGCCACGGTGTTCGAAAACACCGCCGAGGGGGTATTGATCACCGATACCGACCAGCGCATCAGCGCGGTCAACCGCGCCTTTAGCGAGATCACCGGTTACAGCGAGTTCGAGACTCTGGGCCAGACCCCTCGCCTGCTGGCTTCGGGTCAGCACGACAGCGCCTTCTATGTGGCCATGTGGCACCAATTGACTGCCGAAGGTCATTGGCAGGGTGAAATCCATAACCGGCGCAAGAATGGCGAGATCTACCCCAGCTGGCTGACCATCAGCGCCGTGCGCAACACCGAGCGGGTCATCACCCACTTTGTTGCGGTGTTCGCTGACATTTCCAGCCTCAAGCATGCCCAGGCCAAGCTCGATTACCAGGCCCATCACGACCCGCTCACCGGGCTGCCCAACCGCACCCTGTTCGAAAGCCGCCTGCAGGCCGCGCTCAATTGCACCCAGGCGTCAAAGCGCCAGGGCGCAGTGCTGTTTCTCGACCTGGATCGTTTCAAGCACATCAACGACAGCCTCGGCCACCCGGTCGGCGACCTGCTGCTCAAAGGCATTGCTCAACGGCTCAAGGAACAGGTGCGTGATATCGACACCGTGGCGCGCCTGGGTGGGGACGAGTTCATCATCCTGCTGCCCGGCCTGCACCAGCCCAGCGATGCCGAACATATCGCACACAAGCTGCTGGCCTGTTTCAGCGCACCGTTCCAGGCTGGCGAACACGAGTTCTTCACCAGCGCCAGCATCGGCACCAGCCTTTATCCACAGGACGGCACCGACGTCGCCTCGTTGATCCGCAACGCCGACGCCGCCATGTACCGTTCCAAGGCCAAGGGCCGCAACCGAGTCGAGTCCTACACCCGCGATCTCACCGCCCAAGCCAGCGAACGCGTCGCCCTGGAGCACGAACTGCGCCGGGCCATCGAACGCAATGAGCTGAGCCTGTGCTACCAACCCAAGTTCAGCCTGAAAACCCAGAGCCTGGTGGGCGCCGAAGCGCTGATCCGCTGGTCCCACCCGACCTTTGGTGACGTACCACCGGAACATTTCATCCCACTGGCCGAAGAAAACGGCATGATCCTGCAACTGGGCGACTGGGTGCTGGAACAGGCCTGCCGACAAATGCAGGACTGGAAGCACAACTACCAGGCATTCGGGCCGCTATCGGTCAATCTTGCCGGCGCCCAGCTGCGCCAACCAAGCCTGGTCAAACGTATCGAACAGCTGCTCAAGACCCACCAGCTCAAGGCCGGCGACCTGCAGCTGGAGATCACCGAAAACTTCATCATGAGCCAGGCCGAGGAAGCCCTGGCCATCCTCCACCAGCTCAAGCACCTGGGCGTGCAACTGGCGATCGACGACTTCGGTACCGGTTACTCGTCACTGAGCTACCTCAAGCGCCTGCCGCTGGACATCCTCAAGATCGACCAGTCGTTCATCCGCGGCCTGCCCGACGACCCCCACGATGCCGCGATTGCCCGCGCCATCATCGCCCTGGGCCGCAGCATGCAACTGACCATCATCGCCGAAGGGGTGGAAAGCCAGGCCCAGCAACAATTCCTCGCTGCCGAAGGTTGCGAACAGATCCAGGGCTACATCGTCAGCCTGCCGCTGCCGGCCGAGGAATTTGCCGCAACTTTCCTTCGCATAGCTCTTTCAGATCTTTCGGATGGCACAGCCTGGAAACCCTCGTTATAATCCGCGTCCACTGGGGCCTATAGCTCAGTTGGTTAGAGCAGGGGACTCATAATCCCTTGGTCGCAGGTTCGAGTCCTGCTGGGCCCACCAAACAAAAAACCGCGCCTTTGCGCGGTTTTTGTCATTTCAGGCTGCTACGACTCGCAAGCGCGAACGACTGCCTGCCGCTTGTTATAGAAGGTGCAGTTAGCTGGCACATCCTTGTTGACCAGTGACATGGCCCCGATCACCACGTTGTCGCCTATGCTCAGCCTGTCGGCGATGATGCAGCTGTTTGCCCCAACACTGACGTTGTCGCCAATCCTCAAGTCATAGTGGTCAAGGCCCAGGGACTTGATACCGATAGTCGTGTTCTGCCGGATAAAAAAATTTCGACCTATTTGGGCGTGGCTGGTGATCACTACCCCAGGCAGGTGCGCAATTCGCAGTCCAGGGCCGATGGACGCACCTATGTCGATATCCACCGCGTACTTCAGATTCAATTTCTGCTGCATCCGTCGTGCACGTGCCGCCCAGAAACCACCTTTACCATACAGGTATTGGGCGAGGCGAAAGCGAAACAAAAACCTGAGCTTGTTGTCCTTGCGCAAGCGCCGCAGAACGTTGGACATCAGGCCTATGCGGCTGCCCACCCTTTTCTTGTTGGAGACTTCGAGTCGCCAACACTCCATCAGCCATTCAAGCGTCACAGTCCAACTCTCATCAACATAGAACACCCCGTCCGCACGATGCTGACAGCCCCACACTTCATCACATATCTTTACAAATGTTAACAATCCGACGAAAATGACCTACTTATTAAGTGGGATTTATTCTCAACTGCATGATCTTCAATGCGGTTTCAGGATTGGTACAGTGGACGCCTCAAAAGCACGGTTAAGTTCTGACGTGCCCCTCAGCGTCAGCAGTTTCGATACATGTCGGAACATCGCATCGGGCCCCGTTTTCGTGATTGCATCAGGCAGTTCGGCAAAAGACTTCCCCTTCCTGGAGTTTGCCGATGTACCAATGATCACGATGAACGGCGCGATCTCCATGTTCATCGACACGCCCATCAAGCCATTTTTTTATGTCTGCACCGATCGCGACTTCTCCAATCAGCAGCCTCAGTTGTTCGCCGAAGCGATGCGGCGCAGCGAGCGCGTAGCCCTTTGGGAAGACCATTATCGCTCCACTCGGGTAACCCCTGAAGGCGAACTGTTCTTCCTGCGCAAAGCACCCAAGCCGACGTTCCGGGATTGGCTGCGCACAGACCCAGAACTGATCCGCAATCGCCCCTACCCAAGCAGCCGCAAAAAGCCACTCGGGTTCAGTAAAAATCTGCAGCGCGGCTTTTTCGATGCCCGAACAGTGGCCTATGTTGCACTGCAAATCGCTTATCACGCAGGCTTCAACCAAGTGATGATGGTGGGTGTAGACCTGAACCAGAACGCTGGCAGATTCTACGAAGACCCGCTTTCCAAGCGATCCCCCTGCGGCCTGGACCAGCATTTTGACTCGCGGATACTTCCGTCCTTTGAGTTGGCGGCCGACTCGGTCGTAGGAGAGGGCTTCGAGGTTTTCAACCTGTCCCCCTCTTCCAGGCTTCCTCGAACCGTTATTCCCTACAGATCACTTGATGAAGTAAGAGCACTGGTTAACTCGGGCTGATCAGCCGGGCGCCATAAACTCCCGGCGTTTCACCGTAATAGCGCTGAAACAGCGCAATAAACGCCGACACCGAGTCATACCCCAACTCGTTGGCCAGCGCCGTGACACTCATGCCTTGCGCCAACAAGGGCAAGGCCGCGAGCAGGCGCAGCCGTTGGCGCCACTCTCTGAACGACAACTGTGTCTGCGCCTGAAATAGCCGCACAAGTGTGCGCCGCGAAGCCCCAACCTGCTGCGCCCAGTCTTCAATACTACGGTTATCGCCTGGGTTGGCCTGCAATGCTTCGGTGATGCGTCGCAAGCGCGGATCACTGGGCAATGGCAGGCCAAAGGGCGCTTCAGGCAACTCCCGCAGTTCATCGACCAGCACCTGCAGCAGCCGCGCCTGGGCACCTTGCGCCGGATAATTCGGCGCAAATCGGCTGGCCTTGTCGATCAACTCGCGCACCAGTGGTGTCACCTGCAGCACTCCACAAGGCCGCTGGTAACCGTTAAGCAGCGATTCGTCCAGATAAAGCCCGCGAAACTCGATGGTCTGATCGCTATAGGCGGTGTGCTCGACACCCGCCGGTATCCACAACGCGCATTGAGGCGGCAGCAGGTAACTGTGCTGCTCGGTCAAAACCTCCATGATCCCGACGCTGGCATAGGTGAACTGCACCCAGGGGTGGCTGTGCATCTGCACCCGATGGCCCGCCGGAATGGCAAACATGCGCCGGTAGACCGGTTCCGGCAGCTGCTGAAAGTCCGGCAGCGACGGTACTTCACTGGTTTGTCTCATTGGCGGCATTGCCTGTCTCCTTTGCTCAAGTGAGCCGACAAAGGCCGATGGTAGCCTGCGCCCGGCTTAGTTGAACAACCCCTAGGAGAGACCGATGAGCAGCCATGTGCGTGAAAACCGTTTGAGCGTGCCCGCCATCCAGCAGCGCAAAGGCGCTGGCAATCTGGTAGTTCTGACTGCGTACAGCATGCCGATGGCGCGCTGGGTGGATGCCGAGGCCGATGTGATCATTGTCGGTGACTCGGTCGGCATGGTCCTGTATGGCATGCCCAGCACCCTCGGGGTCACCCTGGAAATGATGATTGCCCACGGCCAGGCGGTGATGCGCGGGTCGCAACGCGCCTGCGTGGTCATCGACCTGCCGTTCGGCAGTTATCAGGCCTCGCCCGAGCAAGCCTTCCTCACTAGTGCGCGACTGCTGCGCGAAACCGGTGCCCAGGGCATCAAGCTTGAAGGCGGCGAAGAGCTGGCCGAGACCGTCGCCTTCCTCACTCGCCGTGGGATTCCGGTAATGGCCCATGTCGGACTGATGCCGCAGCAGGTCAACAGCCTCGGCGGATTCAAGGCCCAGGGCCGGGATGACCAGAGTGCTGCCAAAGTACGCCAGGACGCCCTCGCCATGCAGGCAGCCGGGGCTTTCTCGGTGGTACTGGAAGGCATCGCCGAACCCCTGGCCCGTCGCCTGAGCGAGGAGTTGGCAATCCCCACCATTGGCATTGGCGCTTCACCTGCCTGTGACGGCCAGGTTCTGGTCACCGAGGATTTACTGGGCTTGTTCGGTGAATACCAGCCACGCTTCGTCAAACGCTTCGCCGACCTGCAGCCACAGATTGCCCAAGCCCTGGCAGCCTATGCCCGGGAAGTGCGCGACGGCAGCTTTCCCCAGGCCGAGCACTGCTTCAAGTCGCGCTGAGCACAGACGCCTTGCTCAAGGGTGAGGGCAATGGATAGGCTATCGCGCTTATTCCATGAGCCGTGAAAAGCGGCTCTCGCCAGAGAGTGCCCATGCCTGACAGCCGCCCCGTCGCCCTCGACGAAATCGATCGCCAGCTGATCTCGCTGCTGCAGATCAACGCCCGTGAAAGCGTCGCCACGCTCGCCCGGCAACTGGGTATCGCGCGCACCACGGTGACTTCGCGCCTGGCCCGCCTGGAAAAGACCAAAGTCATCAGCGGCTACGGCGTGCGCCTGGGTCAGCGGCTGATCGATGGCGGCTTGCAGGCCTATGTGGGGATCAAGGTGCAACCGCGCTCGGGCAAGGACGTGGTGCGGCGCCTGAGCGCCATGGGCCAGGTGCAGCAATTGTGCGCGGTCAGCGGCGAATTCGATTACGTCGCCTGGCTGCGCAGTGATTCGCCCGAGCAACTGGACCAGTTGCTCGATCAGATCGGCAGCGTTGATGGGGTGGAGAAGACCACCACCTCGATTATCCTCAGCAGCAAGGTAGATCGCGGGCAGCCGGTTTAAAGCCACATTATGTGTAGGAGCGGGCTTGCCCCGCGATGAGGGTTGATCGCGGGGCAAGCCCCCTCCTGAAGGAGTCAATATGAATTACAGATACGTCATATCGACCAAAAACATGACCAAACGACGACACTCTGCATCTTAATTACGTAACCCCCACCCCCTAAAATGACCGCCAGTGTTTTCCTATACTCAAGCTCCGCACCCCGCGCAGCGCCTGGCAAGGTCACGTATGAACAAGAACAATCGCCACCCCGCCGACGGCAAGAAACCCATCACCATTTTCGGCCCGGATTTCCCGTTCGCCTTTGACGACTGGATCGAGCATCCGGCCGGCCTGGGCAGCATTCCGAGCGAGCGCCAAGGCGAAGAGGTTGCGATTGTCGGCGCCGGTATCGCCGGGCTGGTAGCGGCCTACGAGCTGATGAAGCTGGGCCTCAAGCCTGTGGTGTACGAAGCCTCGAAAATGGGTGGGCGCCTGCGCTCGCAGGCCTTCGAAGGCACCGACGGGATCATCGCCGAACTCGGCGGCATGCGCTTTCCGGTGTCGTCCACGGCGTTCTATCACTACGTCGACAAGCTCGGCCTTGAGACCAAGCCGTTCCCCAACCCGCTGACCCCCGCCTCGGGCAGTACGGTCGTCGACCTGGAAGGCCAGACCCACTACGCGGAAAAACTTTCCGACCTGCCCAAGCTGTTCCAGGAAGTGGCCGATGCCTGGGCCGATGCCCTGGAGGACGGTGCCCGCTTCGGCGATATCCAGCAGGCTATCCGCGACCGTGATGTGCCGCGCCTCAAAGAGCTGTGGAACACCCTGGTACCGTTGTGGGACGACCGCACCTTCTATGACTTCGTCGCTACTTCCAAAGCTTTTGCCAAGCTCAGCTTCCTGCACCGCGAAGTATTCGGCCAGGTCGGTTTCGGCACCGGTGGCTGGGACTCGGACTTCCCCAACTCGATGCTGGAAATCTTCCGCGTGGTAATGACCAACTGCGACGATCACCAGCACCTGGTGGTCGGTGGCGTCGAGCAGGTGCCGCTGGGCATCTGGCGCCATGTGCCGGAGCGCTGCGCGCACTGGCCGGCCGGCACCAGCCTCAGCTCGCTGCACCGCGGCGCACCACGCCCCGGGGTGAAAAGCATTGCCCGCGACAGCGACGGGCGCCTGGCGGTGACCGACAACTGGGGCGACACCCGTCATTACGCCGCCGTGCTGACCACCTGCCAAAGCTGGCTGCTGACCACCCAGATCGAGTGCGAAGAATCGCTGTTCTCGCAGAAGATGTGGATGGCCCTGGACCGTACCCGCTACATGCAGTCATCGAAGACCTTCGTCATGGTCGACCGGCCATTCTGGAAGGACAAGGACCCGGAAACCGGCCGCGACCTGATGAGCATGACCCTGACCGACCGCCTGACCCGCGGTACCTACCTGTTCGACAACGGCGACGACAAGCCGGGGGTGATCTGCCTGTCCTACTCGTGGATGAGCGATGCGCTGAAGATGCTCCCGCACCCGGTGGAAAAACGCGTCAAGCTGGCCCTCGATGCGCTGAAGAAGATCTACCCGAAAGTGGATATCGCCGGGCACATCATCGGCGACCCGATCACCGTGTCGTGGGAAGCCGACCCGCACTTCCTCGGCGCCTTCAAGGGCGCCCTGCCCGGCCATTACCGCTACAACCAGCGCATGTACGCGCACTTCATGCAGCAGGACATGCCGACCGAACAGCGCGGCATCTTCATTGCCGGTGACGATGTGTCGTGGACCCCGGCCTGGGTCGAAGGCGCGGTGCAGACTTCGCTCAATGCGGTGTGGGGTATCATGAATCACTTCGGTGGGCAGACCCACCCGGACAACCCAGGCCCGGGCGATGTGTTCAATGAGATCGGACCGATCGCCCTGGCCGACTGACGGGAGAATCGCCATGCGCATCGCCCTGTTCCAAGGCGAACCGCAACCGCTGGACCTGTCCGGCAACCTCGAGCGCCTGCACCAGCAGGCGCAACTGGCCGCTGCCCGCGGCGCCGAGTTGCTGGTGTGCCCGGAGATGTTCCTGAGCGGCTACAACATTGGCAGCGAAGCCGTCGCGCGCCTGGCCGAAGCCGAAGACGGCCCGTCGGCCATGGCCGTGGTGGAGATCGCCCAGAGCAATCGCATCGCCATTGCCTACGGCTACCCGGAGCTGGCGGACGACGGTCAGATCTTCAACAGCGTGCAGTTGATCGACGCCCATGGCAGCAGCCTGTGCAACTACCGCAAGACCCACCTGTTCGGTGGCCTGGACCGGGCGATGTTCAGCCCGGGGCCGGATCACTTCCCGGTGGTCGAGCTCAACGGCTGGCGCCTTGGATTTCTGATCTGCTACGACATCGAGTTCCCGGAAAACGCCCGGCGCCTGGCCCTGGCCGGTGCCGAGCTGATCCTGGTGCCGACGGCGAACATGGTGCCCTTCGACTTCATTGCCCAGGTCACCGTGCGCGCCCGCGCCTACGAGAACCAGTGCTACCTGGCGTACGCCAACTACTGCGGCAGCGAAGACGAAATCCACTACTGCGGGCAAAGCAGTATCGTCGGCCCGGACGGCAGCATCCTGGCCATGGCCGGTCGTGACACGGCGCTGCTGAGCGCCGACCTGGACCTGCAGCGGGTGCAGCAAGGGCGGGCCAACAACCCTTACCTGCACGACCTGCGCCCCGAGCTCTACAGCACGCCGCGGCAATAATCCGCTAGCATGACGGTTCGCCTGTATCCGGAGCCGTCATGCCCAGCGCCCTTCACATCCTGACCCTCGCCAATGGCCTGCAGGTGACCCTGCGCCATGCGCCGCAGCTAAAACGCTGCGCAGCGGCAGTGCGGGTACAGGCCGGCAGCCATGACGCGCCACGGGCATGGCCGGGGTTGGCGCACTTTCTCGAACATCTGTTCTTTCTTGGCAATCAACGTTTCGCGCTGGAAGACGGCCTGATGCGCTACGTGCAGCACTACGGCGGCCAGGTGAATGCCAGTACCCGTGAACGCAATACCGAGTTCTTCTTCGAAGTGCCGCCAGCGGCCTTTGCCGGTAGCCTGGAGCGTCTTTGCCAGATGCTTGCGCACCCGCAGTTCGACCTTGAACGGCAAGTGCGCGAGCGGGAAGTGATCCATGCCGAGTTCATTGCCTGGTCACGCAATCCACAAGCGCAGCGGCAGTTTGCCTTGCTTCAGGCTGCTGGCAGCGAACATCCGTTGAGCGCTTTTCAGGCTGGCAACCGTTACAGCCTGCAGGTTCAAAGCCCGGCGTTCCAGGCCGCGTTAAGGGATTTTCATCAGCGCTTCTATCAGGCCGGGCAGATCACCTTGAGCCTGAGCGGGCCGCAAAGCCTCGACGAACTGCAGGCGCTGGCGTGTCGATTCGGCCAAGTGTTCAATAGCGGGAGAAAAGTGCAGCAGGCGCTACCGCCAAGCTTCAACAACCAGGCACCACTGCAGGTCCGCAACGAGCGCCAAGTGGATGTCCTGTACCCGTGCGCCCCTCTCCCCGCTGGCTTTGAACAAGCCGTCGATTTTCTCGCGACCTGGCTGAGCGACACCCGGCCCGGCGGGCTACCGGCGACGCTGCGTGAGCGGGGCTGGCTGGAGCATTTCGAGTTTTCCTCGCTGTATGGCTTTGCCGGCCAGACCCTGCTGCACGCGGGCCTGAAACTCCACGTTACGGCTGACGCCGAGCAGGTCCGGGCACTGCTGGCTGACTGGCTGGCGTTCTTCCGGGCGGCTGACTTGGGCCAAATCAATCAGGAATACGCTCGATTGCAGCGCTGCCGCGAACTTACCGCCAGCGCATTGGAGCTGGCGCGCCGGGATAGCGCCGGGCAACGCTTCGAGGCGCTGGACGCGCAAGGACTTGCTGCGCTTGAGCGGTTACTCGAGACAATGCTCGCTGGCCAGGTAAAAACGCCCACCCTCGCCTGGCAGTTGCCCACCGCGAATCCGTTGCTGAACGTGAAAGCAGAGACTACTCAAGCAACCGCCGTTCCCGAAGGCCTGACGGTTTCTCCCCTACTACCGCCGTCGCGCCAGCATGGTGTCATCTACCTGCGCTGGCAGCTCACCTCAGCCTTGCGCGAGCGCCTCTGGCAGGTACTTGATCGGGCGCTGCAAGCCCTGCGTGAACAGGCAGCGCAGGCTGGCGTACACCTGCAGTTCAGCGCCTGCGACAAATACTGGCAGTTGCGCTGCGCCGGCAATGGAACAGTGCTGGTCGCAGTGATCGAACAGGCGTTGGCAATCCTGCGGTTTCCCCCCAGCCAGAGCTGGACACCCGGCGCTGCCAACCAGCCCGATGTCATGCCAATTCGTGCCCTGCTCAGGCAGCTCCCGGAGCAGCTGCTTGGCTACCAGGACGAACCGTTACCAGCCTGTACCATCAGCCAGAGCGATCTTGATACGCTGTGGGAATATTCAATCTGGAATGGACTCTCGACCGGCTTGAGTGCCACCGATCAATCAGCACTGAACCGGGCCGTGGGTAAAGTGCCTGGGCGCGCAGGCAGGCATCTACCCGCCAGAATCGAAGCTGTGCGGCGCTGGCAAACACTGCCGCCGGTGGCCAGCGAGCAAGCGCTGCTGCTGTTTTGCCCGGTCGAAGACCAAGCCACTGGCCGGTTCCTTGCCCAGCAGTTGCAAGGGCCCTTCTATCAACGGCTGCGAGTCGAGCTGAATCTGGGCTATGCGGTGTTCAGCGCCTTCCGTCAGATCGAGGGCTGCAATGGCCTGCTGCTCGGCGTGCAGTCGCCGTCGGCCAGCCACGCCGAGATCGTCAGGCACATCCACACAGTACTCGATGCCCTGCCCGCCACGCTGAGCTGCAACACCGCGGACAAGCAGGCCCTCGCCGCACAGTTCGACGAACAGGCCATGACCAACAATGACGTTGCCGAATGGGCCTGGCAGGCGCATCTGGCCGGCCATCAGCAGCCGCTGCTGAGCGATCTGCAAGCGGCGATCCTGGCTATCGACCCGCCACAACTGCAACACCTGGCGCGCCAGACAAGCCAGGCCGAACTCGGTTGGTTGTGCCTGGCGAACGGGCCGGCGCCCGGCGAAAACTGGCACTGACGCTGGCGATTCTTACCGTCCCTGTAACGGCGTTTATCTGAGATTTAACCATTCAGTTCGTATTTTTTTAGTAAGATAGCGCAATCTCGGCTATGGGAACCCCTCATCTGGAGGGTGGACTAAATAAGTAGCTGGCAAACCCCAGACCTATCCGGAAGGAGTAATCCCATGTGGACCAAACCTGCTTACACTGACCTGCGTATCGGCTTTGAAGTGACCATGTATTTCGCGAGCCGCTGAGCCTGCTTGCGGTACAACGCCTCGGTCCGCCGGGGCGTTTTTATTTCAGGACGCGGCAGGAGTGGCCATGTACATCCAGATTCTAGGTTCCGCCGCCGGTGGCGGGTTCCCGCAGTGGAACTGCAACTGCGCAAACTGCAAAGGCTTTCGCGACGGCAGCTTGCGCGCCACGGCGCGGACCCAGTCATCGATTGCCCTGTCTGACGACGGTATCCACTGGGTACTGTGCAACGCTTCGCCGGACATCCGCGCGCAGCTGCAAGGCTTCGCCCCGATGCAACCGGCCCGCGCCCTGCGCGACACCGGCATCAACGCTATCGTCCTGCTCGACAGCCAGATCGACCACACCACCGGCCTGCTCAGCCTGCGCGAAGGCTGCCCGCACCAGGTCTGGTGCACCGACATGGTCCATCAGGACCTGAGCACCGGCTTCCCGCTGTTCACCATGCTCAGCCACTGGAACGGCGGCCTGCAATGGAAGCGCATCGAGCTCGAAGGCAGCTTCGTCATCGACGCCTGCCCGAACCTGCGCTTTACCCCCTTCCCGCTGCGCAGCGCCGCACCGCCCTACTCACCGCACCGCTTCGACCCACACCCGGGCGACAACCTCGGGCTGATGGTCGAGGACCTGCGCACCGGCGGCAAGCTGTTCTACGCCCCGGGCCTGGGCCAGGTCGACGGCAAATTGCTACAGATGATGAGCGATGCCGACTGCCTGCTGGTCGACGGCACCCTGTGGGAGGATGATGAAATGCAGCGCCGTGGTGTCGGCACCCGCACCGGCCGCGAGATGGGCCACCTGGCGCAGAACGGCCCGGGCGGCATGCTCGAGGTGCTGGAAAGCTTCCCGCGTCAGCGCAAAGTGCTTATCCACATCAACAACACCAATCCGATTCTCGATGAGGATTCGGCCGAACGCGCCGAATGCGCCCGGCGCGGCGTCGAAGTGGCCTTCGACGGCATGAGCATCACCCTCTAGGAGCCGACATGAGCGACGCCAAACCGCTGTCCCCTGCCGAATTCGAACAGGCCCTGCGCGCCAAGGGCGCCTACTACCACATCCATCACCCCTACCATGTGGCGATGTATGAAGGCCGCGCGAGCCGCGAGCAGATCCAGGGCTGGGTGGCCAACCGTTTCTACTACCAGGTCAACATCCCGATGAAGGATGCAGCGATCCTGGCCAACTGCCCGGACCGCGAAATTCGCCGCGAGTGGATTCAGCGCCTGCTCGACCATGACGGCGCCCCTGGCGAAGACGGCGGCATCGAAGCCTGGCTGCGCCTGGGCCAGGCGGTCGGCCTCGACCCGGAGCAACTGCGCTCCCAGGAACTGGTGCTGCCCGGCGTGCGCTTTGCCGTGGATGCCTACGTCAACTTTGCCCGCCGCGCCAGCTGGCAGGAGGCGGCCAGCAGCTCGCTGACCGAGCTGTTCGCCCCGCAGATCCACCAGTCGCGGCTGGACAGCTGGCCCCAGCACTATCCGTGGATCGACCCGGCCGGCTACGAGTACTTCCGTACCCGCCTGGGCCAGGCCCGGCGTGACGTCGAGCATGGGCTGGCGATCACCCTGCAGCACTACACTACAGTTGCGGGCCAGCAGCGCATGCTGGAGATCCTGCAGTTCAAGCTGGACATTCTCTGGAGCATGCTCGACGCCATGAGCATGGCCTACGAACTGAACCGCCCGCCTTATCACAGTGTCACCAGCGAAAGGGTCTGGCACAAAGGAATCGCCTTATGAGTTTCGATCGCGCGCAAGTCCCGGCATGGCGCCCGGGCTATCGCTTCCAGTATGAGCCGGCACAAAAAGCTCATGTGCTGCTGTATCCGGAAGGGATGATCAAGCTCAACGAGAGCGCCGCGCTGATCGGCGGGCTGATCGACGGCCAGCGCGATGTCGCGGCGATCATTGCCGAGCTCGACACGCAGTTCCCCGGAGTACCCGAGCTCGGTGACGACATCGAGCAATTCATGGAGGTGGCCCGTGCCGAACACTGGATCACCCTTGCCTGAGCTGCCGGCAAAACCTGCAGTCGGCCTGCCGCTGTGGCTGCTTGCCGAGCTGACTTACCGTTGCCCGCTGCAGTGCCCGTACTGCTCCAACCCCCTGGACTTCGCCGCCCAGGGTCAGGAGCTGAGCACTGAGCAGTGGTTCAGGGTCATGGCCGAGGCGCGCGAGATGGGCGCGGCACAACTGGGCTTCTCCGGCGGTGAGCCGCTGGTGCGCCAGGACCTAGCCGAATTGATCGGCGAAGGTCGGCGCCTGGGCTATTACACCAACCTGATCACCTCCGGCATCGGCCTCACCGAGCAGAAGATCGCCGCCTTCAAGGAGGCCGGGCTGGACCATATCCAGATCAGCTTCCAGGCCAGCGACGAGCAGGTGAACAACCTGCTGGCCGGTTCGAAGAAGGCCTTCGCGCAGAAGCTGGAAATGGCCCGGGCAGTCAAAGCCCACGGCTACCCGATGGTGCTGAATTTCGTCACTCATCGGCACAACATCGACAAAATCGACCGTATCATCGAGCTGTGCGTTGCCCTCGAAGCCGATTTCGTCGAACTGGCCACCTGTCAGTTCTACGGCTGGGCACACCTCAACCGCGTCGGCCTGCTGCCGACCCGCGCCCAGCTCGAACGCGCCGAGCGCATCACCAACCAATACCGGGCTAAACTGCAGGCCGCCGGCAACCCGTGCAAGCTGATCTTCGTCACCCCGGACTATTACGAAGAGCGCCCCAAGGCCTGCATGAACGGCTGGGGCAGCGTGTTCCTCACCGTCACCCCGGATGGCACCGCCCTGCCCTGCCACGGCGCCCGCCAGCTGCCGGTGCAGTTTCCCAATGTCCGCGAGCACAGCATGCAGCACATCTGGTACGACTCGTTCGGCTTCAATCGCTTCCGCGGTTACGACTGGATGCCCGAGCCGTGCCGCTCCTGTGACGAGAAAGAGAAGGACTTCGGCGGCTGCCGCTGCCAGGCCTTCATGCTCACCGGCGACGCCAGTAACGCCGACCCGGTTTGCGCCAAGTCGGCCGAGCACGGCATCATCCTCAAGGCTCGCGAAGAAGCCGAGCACGCCCACCAGACCATCGACGAGCTGACCTTCCGTAATGAGCGAAACTCACTTGTCATTGTCCGCGGCTGAGCGCTTCAGCGCCGAACAGGCGGTCGCCTCCGGTACCGATTTTGCCGAGCTGCGGGTGGCTGCCCAGGGATTGTTCTGGAACGAATTTCGCCCCAGCGATGGCGCCTGCCGGATCTGGCACTGGCGCGATGGCCAGGCCCGTTGCCTGACGCCCAATGGCTTCAGCGTGCGCAGCCGGGTCTATGAATACGGCGGTGGCAGCTTCTGCCTGAGCGACGATGGCCTGGTGTTCGTCAACGAGGCGGACCAGCAGTTGTATACCCAGGACCTCAACGGCGGGTTACCGCAGTCGCTGACCGAGGGCGTGCGGCGCTACGGCGATCTGCGCTGGGCCAACGGGCATGTGCTGGCGGTGGAAGAAAGCCATGGTCCGGGGGCGGTCGAGCATCGCCTGGTGGCCATCGCCAAGGGCAGCCGTGAAGTCCTGGCCGAAGGCGCCGACTTTTACGCCTCGCCAACCCTGAGCACCGATGGCTCGCGCCTGGCCTGGATTGAATGGAGCCGCCCGGAACAACCGTGGACGGCAACCCGGCTGCTGTGCTGCCAACGCCAGGCAGATGGCCAGTGGAGCACTCCACGCTGCATCGCCGGTGAAGCCGGTCCGCAACAGTCCCTGCAACAACCTCATTTTGACCCAGCCGGTCGTTTGTATTGCCTGTCCGACCGCAACGGCTATTGGCAGCCCTGGGGCGAAACGGCAACAGGCTGGAACCCCTTGCCAGCCGCCGCGGCCGACCATGCCGGCGCGCCCTGGCAGTTGGGCGCCAGCACCTGGTTACCGCTGGACGAGCAGCGCTACCTCGCGAGCTGGTTCGATAACGGCTTCAGCCGCTTGGGGATTTGCCTTGCCGATGGCTCGGTAGAGGATTACAGCGCGGACTACAGCCGCTTCCGCTGCCTGGATCTGGACGAGCAGCATCTCTATGCCATTGCCGCGTCGGCCATCAGCCCACCCGCCGTTATCGCCATCAACCGCCAGAACCATCATGTACAGGTCCTGGCCGGCGGTGCTTTACCGCTGCCCGCCGAACGCATCAGCCGTCCGCAAGCACTGCGCTACCGCAGCGGTGACGGCATCGCCCACGGTTTCTTCTACCCGGCCATGAACGCTGAGGTGCAGCCGCCGCTGCTGGTGTTCATCCATGGCGGCCCGACCTCGGCCTGCTACCCGGTGCTCGATCCACGCATCCAGTACTGGGCCCAGCGCGGCTTCGCCGTGGCCGACCTCAATTACCGTGGCAGCAGCGGCTATGGCCGGGACTATCGCCAGGCCCTGCACCTGCGCTGGGGCGAGATTGACGTCGAAGATGCCTGCGCCGTGGTCAGGCACCTGGCCGAGCGCAAGCTGATCGACCCGCAGCGCGCGTTTATCCGCGGCGGCAGTGCCGGCGGCTACACCACCCTCTGCGCCCTGGCGTTCCATGATGTATTCCGCGCCGGTGCCAGCCTGTATGGCGTCAGTGATCCGCAGGCGCTGGCCCGGGCAACGCACAAGTTCGAAGGTGATTACCTGGACTGGCTGATCGGCGATCCGGTGACCGATGCCGAGCGTTACCAGCGGCGCACCCCCTTGCTGCATGCCGCAAACATCAAGGTGCCGGTGATCTTCTTTCAGGGTGAGCTGGATGCTGTAGTAGTGCCGGAACAGACCCGTTCGATGCTTGAAGCGCTGAAGGCCAACGGGATTCGCGCCGAAGGGCATTTCTACCCTTCGGAGCGTCACGGTTTTCGTACGGCGAGCAACCTGGCGCATGCGCTGGAAGAGGAATGGAAGTTTTATCGGCGGGTGCTGGAAGGCAGTTAGATCGCTATCGCGGGTCAAGCCCGCTCCCACAGAGTCAATCCTGTGGGAGCGGCGGTGCGGCGCCCCGACTTGACCCGCGATTGGCCTCACCGCTTGGCGATGATATACACCGCATGGACGATGCCCGGGATATACCCCAGCAACGTCAGCAGGATGTTCAGCCAGAAGGCGCCGCCGAAGCCAACCTGCAGGAACACGCCAAGCGGCGGCAGGAGAATGGCGATGATGATGCGGATAAAGTCCATTGGGCAGCTCCCTTCAAAGATGTACTAGAACTGACTCTAGCGCGTCACCGGGGTTCCACTTGTAAGCAGCAGACAAAAAAACGCCCCAAGCCAAAAACAACAGGCCCGGGGCGATGCGCAGGAACGCGAGACGGTTCGGAAAATTCGTTAGTGCGGTGTAGTGATCAGGCCGTGGCCTCGCGCCGCAGGTTCTGCTGCGCGGCGTGCACACGGGCAAAGGCCCGGGCCAGGCGCAGGAGCATCTCGTCGATGTTGCCCTTGCTCACCGTCAGCGCTGGCGAAAAGCGCAGCACGTCGGCCTGCGGAGCGTTGAGCAGCAAGCCTTCGTGCAAGGCGGCCTGGACCAGCTCGGTGGCGATGTCTTCGCTCAGCTGCAACGCCCAGAGCAGCCCCTGGCCGCGCACCTCGGCCTGACCATAGCGACCCGCCAGACGGCTCAGACCGTCGCGCATGTGCCGCCCTGAATCCTGCACATGTTCGAAGAACCCCGGCTCCAGCACGGTCTGCAGCACCGCCAGGCCCGCCGCACTCATCAGCGCATTGCCATGGTGGCTGCCCTCCAGCTCGCCAGCCTCGGCGCAGCAGGCACTGCCACGGGCCAGCAGGGCCGCCAGTGGTACGCCGCCCCCCAGGCCCTTGCCAAGGGTAAGGATGTCAGCGCGCACGCCATACAACTGTTCGGCGAGCATCGCGCCGCAGCGACCGACGCCAGTCTGCACTTCATCGAGGATCAGCAGGATGCCCAGCTCGCGGCACAGTCGCTCGACACCCTGGAGATACGCCTGGGTCGCCGGAATCACCCCGGCTTCGCCCTGGATCGGTTCGAGCATGATTGCCACGGTGCGCGAATCGACAGCCGCGTGCAGCGCTTCAAGGTCGTTGAACGGCACCTTGCTGAAGCCCGGCAAACCCGGCTCGCAACGGTTGCACGGCGATGGGTCGGAGGCGGACAGCGCGCCCAGGCTGCGGCCATGGCAGCTCTGGCTGGCGGTGATGATGTGATAGGCGCCGTTGCGGTGCAACTGACCCCATTTGCGCGCCAGCTTGATTGCCCCTTCGCAAGCTTCGGCGCCGCTGTTGAGCAGGTAGGCCTGATCGCTGCCGGTGCTTTCGCACAGGCGATTGACCAGGTTCAACAGGCCACGGTTATGAAAACCCGCCCCCGGATTGATCAACGCCTGCGCCTGGCTGCCCAGGGCTTTGACCAGCACACTGGGGCTGTGGCCGAGGCTGTTGACTGCACAGCCCTGGGTGAAATCCAGATATGCGTGACCTTCGCTGTCCCACAACCATGAGCCTTGGCCGCGGACGAAAACCTGGGGCGCGCGCTCTACCGCCGGCATCAGGTATTCACGCGACAATGCGTCTGCAGGCTGAGTAACGGCAGGTGCGATCTTGCGCTCGGCCACAGCCACAGCCGGGCGGCGCAGGTTGAACAGGTTCATGCGCGCAGCCCCTCGAGCGGCAGGCCAAGCAGACGCGCGGTCCAGTCTTCGACCTGACCGGTGCGCATGCGCTTGATCGCGATATCGCGCCAGCGTGACGAGAGGGCCGGACAATCCACCAGCTTTTTCAAACCTGCATGCTCCAGAGGTTCACGGTAAAAAGTGCGCAGCGCCCAGGCCACGGTCAGGCCCGGATAGCTACGTTGAATCAGTTCGAAAGGTTCATCGGCGCTGACAAAACCCGGCTTGAGCACCCGGTAGAACCAGCCACAGCGGCCACTGTCCTGCGCCTGTTGCGGCAGGTTCGGCACGCCCCAGCGATGACTCAGGCGATAGCATGGCGAGCGCGGCTGACTGATCTGCAACAGCGCCCCACCCCAGCGGAACATGTCCCCCAGGCACACCTGATGTTCATCCAGGCCGTGGGTCGAGAGGTTCTCGCCGAAACCCGGGGCGCGCCAATCGAGCTGTGGATAACGTTGCCGCCACCAGGCGTAGTGCTCGGCCGGGTAATGGTGCAAGGCCCGTTCAGGGCCGGTGTGAAAGCGTGGGTCGCCGTGTTCGTCGCTCCCCAGCCCCTGTGGCCATAACCACAACCGTCTTGCAACCTCCTGCTTATCGATATCAGTCAATAAGCCATGCCCGAGGTTTTTTGCCTTGCCTATGTAAACGCCATCCACATACACGGTATTCATCGCGCCTTCTGGCCCTGTAAACCTTGTGAATACGGGATAGACTAGGCTTCTTGCAGGCTAACGGCCATTTGGTTTTTCGAGCATTTTTGATAAGTAATTCTTATGGATTTTCGCCAACTGCGTTATTTCGTCGCGGTGTATGAAGAAGGCCACGTCGGCCGGGCTGCCGAGCGCCTGTCACTGTCGCAACCGGCGCTTTCGCAGCAGATCCGCCAGCTTGAGCAAAACCTCGATGTGAGCCTGTTCGAGCGCGGCAACAAGCGCCTGCTGCCGACCCTGGCCGCGCACACCCTGTACAACCATGCCCTGCCCCTGCTCGACGGCCTGCAGCGGGCTCGCGAGGCGCTGCGCAACTTCAAGGGCCAGGCGTTGCGTACCCTGGCCATTGGCGTACTGCAGACCGTGCGCCCAAGCCTGGTACCGCAGCTGCTCGACCGAGTGCGCAAGGCGCAGCCGCATCTGGTGGTACAGATCTACGAACTGTCGGGCCTGGAGATCGAACGGCGTCTGCTCAACGGCAGCCTGGATATCGGCATCAGCTACCTGCCACCGCGCCAACCGGGCCTGCATGGGCTGCTGCTGTACGAAGATGAACTGCAGTTGGTCATCCCCAACACCCACCCCTTGCGTGAATTCAAGAAAGTCTCGCTCAAGCAGGCTGCCGAGTTACCCATGCTGCTGCTCGGCGAAGAGTTCCAGGTACGGCAGATCTGGCAGTCGCAACTGGCCAACCTCGGCCGGCGGCCGCAGGTACAGGCAGAAATGAACAACATGGGCGGGATTCTCGACAGCCTGGCGCATACCTCGCTGGCGACCGTATTGCCGGGGCGCGCCAAGGAAGTGGTCGAAGATGACCAGGAACTGCTGTGGAAGCCATTGAGCGAACCACGGGTGCCGCTGAAAATTGGCCTGGTGTTCCGCGATGCACAACGCCAGCAAGCGTCGGTGGAGCTGCTGCGCAACCTGCTGGAAGAAGAAGCCGATCCGCGGCAGATCGGGGTGTCGCCGCTGGATGTGCTGGGCTGAGGTTAAATCGCAGGCAAAAGAAAACCCCGCCGAAGCGGGGCTTTGCAGACTGTTTCCCTGACATCCTTTTCGCCCCGCCATCCTGGCAGGAATCCTTCGTGTCCGTGTTCTGTACTTTGCGCTTCCTGCGCTACGTCCATGTGAGAAGATTAACTGTGGATCCAATCTTCCGATAGAGGCGAAAAGTCACCACGTCATGTAAGAGAATGCTTACAAACAACTAACACCCTTAAAACTGTGCCGCATCGAGCAGGTACAGCGATTCGCTACCGGCTTTTACCGAGGCGCTGAGCGAGTGGATACGCGGCAGAAGACGGGCGAAATAGAAGCGCGCAGTGCCCAGCTTGCTGGCATAGAAATCGTCTTCACCTTGCTTGGCCAAGGCCGTACGGGCCATCAACGCCCACATGTAGGCATAAGCGGTATAGCCGAACACCTGCAGGTATTCCACCGAGGCTGCGCCAATTTCGTTCGGGTTGTTCTTGGCCCGATCCAGGACCCAGGCAGTCAGGTCGTCAAGATTGTCCAGAGCCGCGTTGAGCGGTTTGACGAACTCGGCCAGGTTGCTGTCGGCACTGGCGGTGAAATGACGGATTTCGTCGGCAAACAGCTTGTACAGCGCCCCTCCGCTACCAACCACCTTGCGGCCCATCAGGTCGAGAGCCTGGATGCCATTGGTGCCTTCGTAGATCTGGGTAATGCGCACGTCGCGCACCAGTTGCTCCTGGCCCCACTCACGGATGTAGCCGTGGCCGCCGAATACCTGCTGGCCGTGTACGGCCGATTCCAGGCCCAGGTCCGTCAGGAACGCCTTGGCCACCGGAGTCAGCAACGCCACCAGTTCTTCGGCGCGTTTGCGCGTGTCGGCGTCTTCGCTGAACTTGGCGGTATCGAGCTGCATCGCCACGTAGGTGGAAAATGCACGACCGCCTTCGTTGAGGGCCTTCATGGTCAACAGCATGCGTCGCACATCAGGGTGGACGATGATCGGGTCAGCGACCTTGTCCTTTGCTTGCGGGCCGGTTGGCGCGCGGCTTTGCAGGCGGTCGCGCGCGTATTCAATGGCGTTCTGGTAAGAGCGCTCGGCCGAGGCCAGGCCCTGAATACCCACGCCCAGACGCTCGTAGTTCATCATGGTGAACATCGCCGCCAGGCCCTTGTTCGGCTCGCCGACCAGGTACCCGACCGCCTCATCGAAGTTCATCACGCAGGTGGCCGAGGCCTGGATGCCCATCTTGTGTTCGATCGAGCCACAGGTGGCCGGGTTGCGTGCGCCCAGGCTGCCATCGGCATTGACCATGAACTTCGGCACCAGGAACAGGGAAATACCCTTCGGCCCGGCAGGCGCATCCGGCAGCTTGGCCAGCACCAGGTGGATGATGTTTTCGGTGAGGTCGTGTTCGCCACCGGTGATGAAAATCTTGGTACCACTGACCTTGTAGCTGCCATCGGCCTGAGGGTCGGCCTTGGTGCGGATAATCCCCAGGTCAGTACCGGCGTGCGGCTCGGTCAGGCACATGGAGCCGGCCCAGACACCGGCATACATGTTCGGCAGGTATTTTTCCTTGAGCTCGTCGCTGGCGTGGGCGTTGATCGACAAGCAAGCACCAGCAGTCAGCATCGGGTACAGGCCGAAGGACAGGCTGGAGGAATTGACCATTTCCTCGACCTGGGCCGAGATCACCTTGGGCATGCCCATGCCGCCGTAGGCTGGGTCGCCACCGACACCAACCCAGCCGCCTTCGGCGTAGGTCTTGTAGGCGTCGATAAAACCGGCCGGAGTGCTCACGGCGCCGTTATCCCAGTGGCAACCTTCTTCATCGCCGCTGCGGCTCAGCGGCGCGATGCTCTTGCTGGTGACCTTGCCGGCTTCTTCCAGCACCGCCAGGGCGGTGTCTTCGTCCACCGCTTCGGCAAGGCCGGGCAACTGCGCCCAGAGCTTGGCGACTTCGAAGACTTCATTGAGGACGAAGCGCATATCGCGCAGGGGCGCTTTATAGTCAGCCATGGCTACCTCTCACACTAGAGTCGGGGACGGCCTACAGGGCCGCATCACTGTTATGAAACCAGTGTAACCGAACAACTTTTGTGACACATAGGGTCATCTGGCGACTATACAGTCTATTTCGGTCACGCCATACGCACCGCACCACGTTTTGCCTGAACCCCATGGGCCATGACACAGTTGCGCCCAGCGCCCTTGGCGCTGTAGAGGGCCTGGTCGGCGGATTTGAGCACTTCATCGGGTGAACGATGATCGGCCAGGCGCTCACTGGCACCAATACTGATAGTCACCGACACACTGGAAGCCGCCGACGCCCCACGCCGTTGTCGACCCTGCTGGTCGTCCTGGGGGCGGTTGTCCTGGTTGCGCAACTGGATGTTGTAGTTGGCGATCACCTCGCGCACTGCCTCAAGGTGCGGCATACACTCTTCGATAGTTTTGCCGGCAAATACCACGGCGAATTCCTCACCCCCATAGCGATAGGCCCGACCGCCGCCGGTGACCTTGGACAGTTTGCTCGCCACCAGGCGCAGTACCTGGTCACCCACATCGTGGCCATGGGTGTCGTTGAATTTCTTGAAGTGGTCGACGTCAGTCATCGCCAGCACATAGTTGCGCCCCAGGCGCTGCATGCGCTCGTTGAGCGCGCGGCGGCCGGGCAAACCGGTCAGCTCATCACGAAAAGCCATTTGATAGGCCTCGTGGGACACCGCCGCGGCAATCATCAGCATCACCTGGCTGCACATGATGTTCAGGGTGAACGGCAGGATGAAGGTCTTGGGCAGCATCCAGAAGATACCGATCAGGCCGATCACCTGCGCCGCGTGCAAGGGACGCGGTTCACGCAGGTACTGCACCACCAGCAGGATGAAGGCGCAGAGGAACACCGGATAGGCCAGCTGGATCAGGCTCATCCACTGGCCATGCAACGAAGGCCAGCGAATCTCCGCCAGCCAGCTCAACAGCGCTTGGGGAAAACTCTGCTCCAGGCCCAGGGCGACGCTGCCCACAGCCAACAATACGGCGAAACGCGCGACCATGTCCTGGAACAGATGGGTGCGCTCTTGCCAGGCGCCATACAGGGCGAACATCAGCGGCAACAGCAGGCAGACCAGGTGGAACACCACCGCTGCATCTTCTCGCACGCGGCCGTTGTCGCGGTAGAAGTCGGTCTGGGTGTCGAGCAGGAAGTAGGCGATGTACACCGTGAGCATCAGAAACAGTTCACGTTGGCGGCGGTACACGGCGCAGTAGGCGCCGCCGAGCAACAAAACCAAGGTGGGCAGGACATTGAACAGCGACGTGAAAAACACACTGAGGTCTCTCACGTAAGCGGCCGCGAGCCCTGACACCAGCAAACAGACCGATGGCAGGAAGTGGCTCAGGCGTACAGCGGATAAACGAAACAAGGGTAATCTCCGACCCGGCAGATCAATAATGGCATTGTGCCTTAATGTATCGGCAGCGCACATGAATAGATAAATGCACTTGATCGGGATGGCTGGATGGGGTGGGCAAGCCCGCTCCCACAGGAAGCAAAAGCAAAAAAAAACGCCTGCCGGTGAGGGCAGGCGTTTTTTCTTACAGCCTTTGACTTAGTAGGAGAGACCGAAGTCCTCTTCTTTCATGTCCATCAGGTTGTTGGCGCCCGACAGCATGGTTGCTACGTGGGTGCGGGTACGCGGCAGGATGCGCTGGAAGTAGAAGCGCGCGGTCTGCAGCTTGGCGGTGTAGAAGGCTTCTTCAGTGGTGCCGGCAGCCAGTTTTTCGGCAGCCAGGCGCGCCATGTCAGCCCAGAAGTAGGCCAGGCAGGCATAACCGGAGTACATCAGGTAGTCCACCGAAGCGGCACCGACTTCTTCACGGTCTTTCATCGCAGCCATACCGACCTTCATGGTCAGCTCGCCCCACTCTTTGTTCAGCTGGGCCAGCGGCGCGACGAACTCGCTGATTGCTTCGTTGCCTTCGTTACCCTGGCAGAACTTGTGCACGATCTTGGTGAAGCCCTTGAGCGCTTCGCCCTGGGTCATCAAGACTTTACGGCCGAGCAGGTCCAGCGCCTGGATGCCGGTGGTGCCTTCGTACAGCATCGAGATACGGCTGTCGCGAACGTTCTGCTCCATGCCCCACTCGGCGATGAAGCCGTGGCCGCCATAGATCTGCACGCCGTGGTTGGCCGCTTCGAAGCCGACTTCGGTCATGAATGCCTTGGCGATCGGAGTCATGAAGGCCAGCAGTGCGTCGGCTTTCTTCTTCTCTTCTTCGTCCTGGCTGTACTTGACGATGTCCACCTGCTTGGCGGTGAAGTAGACCATCGCGCGGTTGCCTTCGGCGAACGCCTTCATGGTCAGCAGCATGCGACGTACGTCCGGGTGGACGATGATCGGGTCAGCGGCTTTGTCCGGCGCTTTCGGGCCAGTCAGCGAGCGCATTTGCAGGCGGTCGCGAGCATATTTCAGGCCGCCCTGGAACGCCACTTCAGCGTGGGCCAGGCCTTGCAGCGCGGTACCCAGGCGAGCGGTGTTCATGAAGGTGAACATGCAGTTCAGGCCTTTGTTGGCCGGGCCGATCAGGTAGCCGGTAGCGGCGTCGAAGTTCATCACGCAGGTGGCGTTGCCGTGGATGCCCATCTTGTGTTCGAGGGAGCCACAGGACACGGCGTTGCGCTCACCGACGGTGCCTTCGGCGGTCGGCAGGAACTTCGGCACGATGAACAGCGAGATGCCTTTGGTGCCAGCCGGTGCATCGGGCAGGCGGGCCAGAACGATGTGGACGATGTTGTCGGCCATGTCGTGCTCACCGGCCGAGATGAAGATCTTGGTGCCGGTGACTTTGTACGAACCATCAGCCTGAGGCTCGGCCTTGGTGCGCAGCATACCCAGGTCGGTACCGCAGTGTGGCTCGGTCAGGCACATGGTGCCGGTCCACTCGCCGGAAACCAGCTTGGTCAGGTAGGTCTCCTGCTGCTCGGCGGTGCCGTGCTCGGAGATGGTGTTCATCGCGCCGTGGGACAGGCCAGGGTACATGCCCCAGGACCAGTTCGACTCGCCGACCATTTCGCTGACCGCCAGGCCCAGCGACTCAGGCAGGCCCTGACCGCCGTGCTCGACGTCATGGGCCAGGCTCGGCCAGCCACCTTCGACGAACTGCTTGTAGGCTTCCTTGAAGCCGGTCGGGGTTTTAACGCCCGATTCGCTCCAGGTGCAGCCTTCCAGGTCGCCGACACGGTTCAGCGGGGCCAGTACCTGTTCACAAAACTTGGCGCCTTCCTCGAGGATGGCGTCAACCATGTCCGGGGTGGCGTCCTGGCAAGCCGGCAGGCTCTGATAATGCGCTTCGTAGCCGAGCAGCTCGTCACGAACGAAGCGAATATCACGCAAGGGGGCTTTGTAATCAGGCATAGCGATGAACCTCTGCTGATGAATCCTGGATAGGGAGACCGCGATATACCGACCAGCTCTAGGCGGCTTTCGGTCAAACAGTTGTTTGAAACATACGTTTACGCCGAAAACTTGTCAAGCATCAAGCAGAGGGCAGTTCGGCCATGCCAGACTGCGCGATTGCCTTGGCAAAATGCCCGGCAAACGCGCAGCCGAACGCCGGCCAACAAGGCCAAAGCGCTGATACATAAAGACTAGTTGAAGGCTCGCGAAGGGCGAGCCGAAGGGGGTCAGGCGTAGGTGTCGATCAGGGTGCCGAGCATTTCGTCCGATGCTTTGGCCACTTTGACACCGAGTTCGACCTGATGCTTGCCCAGCGCCATCTCGACACTGCTGGTGGCCAGGTCCATCTGCTGGCTGCGGTCGACCGCGCGCAGGCGCTCGGCCTGATAGTCACTGGACTGGCTGGTGGCGGCACGCTCGACGGTGGTGTTGGCGATCTGGCTGGCGGCCTGATCGACGCGGTTTTGCCCAGCGTTAATGGCACCGAGCCCTGCGTAGTATGCTGAACTGCCCGAGATTTCCATGTCGAAACTCCATGACACTAAAAGCGAACGGCCTCTATTGAAGCAGACTTGCTGGCAAAAGACCCGTTGAAAACACTAATGGCACTTTGCCTTATGATAGACCAGTCTCAGTCCAGCAGGTCCAGTTGCAGGTACGCAGCCACGGTTTCGGCGCTGACCTGCTTGAGCTTGGGCACCCGCCCCAGGCACGGCGCCGGTAAACGCTCGGCGAGGCTGGCGAGGTTTTCTTCCAGCCGCGAGGTGCGTGGATCGACGATGTTGGCGACCCATCCGGCCAGTTGCAGGCCATCGCGAGCGATGGCTTCGGCCGTGAGCAAGGCGTGGTTGATACACCCCAGGCGCACACCGACCACTAGAATTACCGGCAGCTTCAGGGCAACGGCCAGGTCTGACAGGTTGGCTTCACCAGATAGCGGCACGCGCCAGCCTCCAGCCCCTTCGATCAGAGTGAAATCCGCCTCTTTGGCCAACACCTCGCGCATCGGCGTCAACAAGGCCTGAACACTCAGGGCGACACCGGCTTCCCGCGCAGCCAGGTGCGGAGCAATGGCCGGTTCGAAAGCGAACGGATTGACCTGTTCGTAGGGCAACTTGAGCGAACTTTCGGCGATCAGCGCCATGGCATCGGCATTGCGCAGGCCCTTGCTGCTGACCTCACAGCCCGAGGCCACGGGCTTGGCACCCAAGGTGCTGAACCCGGCCAGGTGCGCGGCATGCAGAAGGCCGGCGGCAATGGTGGTCTTGCCGACATCGGTGTCGGTCCCTGCAATGAAATAGGCCCGGCTCATCTCACTCCCCTTCTACCGGCGGCTTTTGCAGTACACCGTAGACCACCTGATAGGTAGCCGGTAGTCCCTGAGGCTGACGGAAGCGTTCGTAGGCCTGCAACAGGCCCTGCATTCGTGCCCGTCCGGTAAGCCCGGCGGGGCGCCCCGGATTAAGGTTGTGGGCGCCGAGGGCCTTGAGTTCGTGGGTCAGGCTGCGCACGTCCGGGTAGTGCAATACATGGGGCCGAGCCTGCAGGCCGAGCACCTTCAGCTCGCTTTCGCCGCACAGGCGTTGATAGTCCTCAAGGCGCCGGAAGCGGTTGACATGCACCAGGCCGTCGACCGCCTGCCAGCTTTCGCGCAGCTCATGCAGGGTGCCGACGCAGAGACTGGCGAAGGCCAGCACGCCGCCCGGCTGCAGAACGCGTCGGGCCTCGCTGAGCACGGCGCGAAAATCGCCGCACCATTGCACCGCCAGGCTGGTGAAGATCAGCTCGACACTGGCGTCCCGCAGCGGCAAACGCTCGGCATCGCCAGCCACATGGTGGTGCGCCCCGCCCTGCTCCCGGGCGTGCAGGAGCATGCCTTCGGCAATATCCAAGGCAACACCGGCAGCCTGGGGAAAACGGCGGTTCAGAGTGCGACTGAAGTAGCCGGTACCGCTGCCCAGGTCCAGCCAGCGTTGCGGCTCGAATGCACCGGGCAACTGCTCAAGCAGTGCATTGCCCACCGCGCGCTGCAGTTCGGCGACGCTGTCGTAGCTGGCGGCAGCGCGGGAGAACGACGCTGCGACCTGACGTTTATCGGGCAAGGCGCCGGGCAGGCCCGGCAGGGAAAGATCAGTCATCGTCACTCTCATGTACAAAGGCCTTGATTGCCGCCGCCAACTCATGAGGTGTTTCCATCACAAAACCATGAGCACTGTCTTCCAGCAGCCCGACTTCCACGTCGGGCAGTATTTCCAGCAACTCGCCGGCGACCTCCGCCGGTACCAGCCCATCCCGCCCGGCAAACAGGTGCAATTGCGGACCGCCATAACGCTGCAGGGCTGCACGCGTATCGAGCTGGCCAAGGACTTCGAGCCCCGCCACCAACTGCTCCGGAGCGGGAGCAGGCATCCCGGCGCTGAGCAGGCGGGCCAGGCTGCGCGGCTCTTCGGCGCCCTGGCTGCACAGCGAAACGAAGCGCTTGAGGGTGACCTGGGTGTGATAGCGGCAACCTTCGAGGAAGGTCTGGAAGGTATCCAGCGCCATGCCGTGCGGCCAGTCCGGGCGGCTGACAAAACTGAGGTTGCTGCCCAGGGTGATCAACCCATGGCAGTCATCGCCGCGCCGTGCAGCCAGTTCGGCGGCGAGCATGCCACCCAGCGACCAGCCGCCCAGCCAGGCATTGCGCGGCAACTGCCGATCGAGCTTGTCGAGCCAGTCCTCGGGGTTGCTGGACACCAGGCTGGGCAAGGCCTGGATTTCGACCCGCAAGCCAGGGTCGATGGCCCGCAGGGTCGCCACCAGCGGTTGCAAGGCGGAACTGCCCAGGCCCCAGCCTGGCAACAGGATCAAATGATTACGCATCTGCAGGCTCCAGCAGCGGATAACAGTCAGCCAGTGCATTCAACAATAGCTGCACCTGCGCCGGGCTGTGCGCCGCACTCAGGGTCACGCGCAGGCGCGCGCTGCCGGTGGGTACCGTTGGCGGGCGGATCGCGGTCACCAGCAGGCCGCGCTCGCGGAGCATCTGCGACAGGCGCAAGGCCCGCGCGCTGTCGCCGATCAGGATCGGCTGGATCGGCGTGAAGCTGTCCATCAGTTGCAGGCCGATCTGCTCGGCGCCGCTGCGAAACTGCTGAATCAACGCCGCCAGGTGCTCACGGCGCCAGTGTTCGCTGCGCAGCAACTCCAGGCTGCGCAGGGTGGCGCAGGCCAGGGCCGGTGGCTGGCTGGTGGTATAGATGTAGGGCCGGGCGAACTGGATCAGGCATTCGATCAGCTCTTCGCTGCCAGCGACAAAAGCACCTGCGGTGCCACAGGCTTTGCCCAGGGTGCCAATCAGGACCGGCACCTGTTCGAGGCTCAGGCCGAAATGCTCGACGATGCCGCCGCCGTTGCGTCCCAGGGTGCCGAGGCCATGGGCATCGTCGACCATCAGCCAGGCGTCGCGGGCATTGGCCACCGCAGCCAGGGCTGGCAAATCGGCCAGGTCGCCGTCCATGCTGAACACGCCGTCAGTCACCACCAGGGTATTGCCGACGGCCTTGTCCAGGCGGCTGGCCAGGCTCACGGCATCGTTGTGCAGGTAGCGGTTGAAACGTGCACCGCTGAGCAGGCCGGCATCCAGCAACGAGGCATGGTTGAGACGGTCCTGCAGCACCGTGTCGCCCTGCCCGACCAGTGCGGTCAACGCACCGAGGTTGGCCATGTAGCCAGTAGAAAAAAGCAGCGCCCGCGGCCGCCCGGTCAGCTCGGCCAGGGCTTCTTCTACCGCGTGATGGGGGCTGCTGTGGCCTATCACCAGGTGCGAGGCACCGCCGCCGACCCCCCAGCGCTCGGCACCGGCGCGCCAGGCGGCGATCACTTCCGGGTGATTGGCCAGGCCCAGGTAATCGTTGCTGCAAAACGCCAGCAACGGCTGGCCGTCGACCACCACTTCAGGGCCCTGCGGGCTTTGCAGCAGCGGCCGCTGACGGTACAAGTCAGCTGCGCGGCGTTGCTCCAGCCGCGCGCGAAGATCAAAAGCCATGGCTGCCTCAGGCCGAGGCGGCGTTGTAGAACAGCTCGCTGCTCTTCTGTTCCACCAGGGCCTGTTCGATGGCGGCCTGATGGACTTCGTCGGCGTGCTCTTCACGGGCTTCGGGCTGGATACCCAGGCGCGCGAACAGCTGCATGTCCTTGTCGGCTTGCGGGTTGGCGGTGGTCAGCAGTTTCTCGCCGTAGAAGATCGAGTTGGCGCCAGCAAAGAACGCCAGGGCCTGCATCTGCTCGTTCATCGCTTCACGGCCAGCGGACAGCCGCACGTGGGACTTGGGCATGAGGATCCGGGCCACGGCGAGCATACGGATGAAGTCGAACGGGTCGACTTCTTCGGCGTTCTCCAGCGGGGTGCCGGCGACTTTCACCAGCATGTTAATCGGTACCGACTCCGGGTGCTCCGGCAGGTTGGCCAGCTGGATCAGCAGGCCTGCGCGGTCGTCCAGCGACTCGCCCATGCCGAGGATACCGCCCGAGCAGATCTTCATTCCGGCATCACGCACATAGGCCAGGGTCTGCAGGCGATCGCTGTAGGTGCGGGTGGTGATGATGCTGCCGTAGAACTCCGGCGAGGTGTCGAGGTTGTGGTTGTAGTAGTCCAGCCCGGCCTCGGCCAGCGCCTGGGTTTGCTCCAGGTCGAGCTTGCCGAGGGTCATGCAGGTTTCCAGGCCCATGGCCTTGACCCCTTTGACCATCTGCAGCACGTAGGGCATGTCTTTGGCGGACGGATGCTTCCACGCCGCCCCCATGCAGAAGCGGGTCGAGCCGATGGCCTTGGCCCGGGCTGCCTCTTCGAGGACCTTCTGCACTTCCATCAGCTTCTGTTTTTCCAGCCCGGTGTTGTAGTGGCCGGACTGCGGACAATATTTGCAATCTTCCGGGCAGGCGCCGGTCTTGATCGACAGCAGGGTCGAGACCTGCACGCGGTTGGCGTCGAAATGCGCGCGGTGCACGGTTTGCGCCTGGAACAGCAAGTCATTGAACGGCTGCTGGAACAGGGCTTTGACCTCGGCCAGGGACCAGTCGTGACGTGTTGTTGCAGTTGTGCTGGCGCTCATCGGCGATTCCTTGTTTAGGCTTGTACTGGCGCCGGCACAGGAAACCCCGCCAGCGCATCACGGATAGCTCGCATAGTTAAGGAAGGCTGATGCACTGTCAACCACAACTCAAAACACTGGTTTACAATTGGCTATTTAATAACCATACATGCCTACTCTGCAATGAAGCGGCCGAGCAGCCCTACCCCCTGTGCGTCGCCTGCGAAAGCGAACTGCCCTGGCTGGATGATCGCTGCCAGGTGTGTGCCCTGCCGTTGCCCATACATGGCCTGGTCTGCGGCCAGTGCAGCCGGCGCCCGCCGGCCTTCTATCGGGTCGAGGCGCCCTGGCATTACGGGTTTCCGGTCGATGCGCTGGTTACCCGCTTCAAGCACAACAGCCAGTGGCCGCTGGGCCGCCTGCTCGCGCAACTGCTCGGGCGCTGGTTGATCCACCGCTTTGACGAAGGGCTACCGCGCCCGGCCTTGTTGCTGCCGGTACCGCTGTCACGGCGGCGTTTGCGTCAACGCGGCTACAACCAGGCGGGCATGCTGGGCAACTGGCTGGCGCAACAGCTGGGTATAAGCTGCAGCGAACAGGTACTCACTCGCACCCTCGATACCCCGGCCCAGCAAGGCCTCAAGGCCAAGGCACGCAAACGCAACCTGCGCCAGGCCTTCGCCGTGCACGACAGCAGCCTGATTGCCGGGCGTCATGTAGCGCTGGTGGATGACGTACTGACCACTGGCGCCACTGCCCAGGCATTGGCCAGCCTGCTGCTCAAGGCGGGTGCCCGACGGGTCGATGTCTATTGTCTGGCACGCACCGCCAAGCCCGGCAGCGCTTGACTTGAACGCGGGGTGCGGGCACTTTCGGGCTGTTTCCTTTCAGGTGCCCGTTACCGCTTATGTCTCTGCCTGCCCTGCTCACCCAGCACATCGTCCGCCGCCCGCAGCGTATTGCCTTGCTGCAACACATTGCCGAACAAGGTTCGATCACCCGTGCGGCAAAAAGCGCCGGCATGAGTTACAAGGCGGCCTGGGATGCAATCGACGAACTCAACAACCTGGCGGCCAGCCCGCTGGTCGAGCGCAGTGTTGGCGGTCGCGGTGGTGGTGGAGCAAAACTGTCTGCCGAAGGCCAACGGGTGCTGCGTCTGTACCAGCGCTTGCAGGCCCTGCAGGCGCAGATCCTTGAAGCCGCCGAGGACGCCAGCGATCTCGACCTGCTCGGCCGCCTGATGCTGCGCACCAGCGCGCGCAACCAGCTGCACGGGCGCATCAGCTCGATTGAAGCCCAGGGCCGCTATGACCGCATCAGCCTGACCCTGGCGGGCGAACTGCGCATTGATGCCGAGATCACCCACGACAGCACCGGCCGCCTGGAACTGACCCCCGGTACCGCCGTCGTGGCGCTGATCAAGGCTGGCTGGCTCGAGTTGCTGGGCCTCGACCAACAGCCTGCCGAGGGCTACAACTGTTTGCCGGTCAAGGTCGATGCCTTGCTTGATGACGCCGAAGGCCCCACCGAAGTGCGTCTGGCACTGGCCAGCGGGCAAACCCTTTGCGCCTTCGCTGAAGCACACTGGCTGAAGGACCATCAGGTCGTTGTAGGCAGCGACTTGCAAGTGCAATTCCAACCTTCCTACGTGCTTCTCGGAACTCCTCTATAAAACTGCCACAAAACCGTCATGCACCCTGACTAAGGTGACTGCCAAACCCGCAGGAAGCCTGTCATGCACCTATTAGAAGAACATCAGCCAACCGACCTTGAACACCTGACCCGTCTCAGCCGCCGCCGCTTCATCGGCGCTGGCGCCTTGTGCGGCGCAGCGCTGTTTCTCGGTGGCAATCTGCTCAGCCGCAGCGTACTGGCGGCCAGCGTCAGCGCCGGCGGCAGCAGCCTGCTGGGCTTTGCCAGCATCCCCGCCGCCACCGCCGACAGCATCAGCCTGCCGCCAGGCTACAAGGCCCGGGTACTGATCAGTTGGGGCCAACCGCTGCATGCCGACGCCCCGGCCTTCGACCCTTCCGGCAATGGTAGCGCCCTGGCCCAGGAACTGCAGTTCGGTGACCACAACGACGGCATGAGCCTGTTTCCCTTCCCCGGCGACGACGACCGCGCCTTGATGGCGATCAACAACGAGTACACCAACTACCGCTACCTGTTCAGCCATGGCGGCAAGCCGGCCTCTGCTGAAGAGGTGCACAAGGCCCAGGCCGCCGAAGGGGTGTCGGTGATCGAAGTGCAGCGCCGTGATGGCCAGTGGCAGTTCGTCCAGGACTCACCCTACAACCGGCGTATCCATGGCAACACACCCATCAGCCTGAATGGCCCGGCCGCCGGCGATGCACTGCTCAGAACCGCGGCCGACAACAGCGGGCGCAAGGCGCTGGGCACCTTCCAGAACTGCGCCAACGGCAAGACGCCGTGGGGTACTTACCTGACCTGCGAAGAGAACTTCACCGACTGCTTCGGCAGCAGCGATTCATCCCAGGCCTTCGACGCCGCACAGAAGCGCTACGGTGCCTCGCTCACCGGCAAGGAGGTCGACTGGCACCAGCACGACCCGCGCTTCGACCTGGCCAAGAACCCCAACGAACTGAACCGTCATGGCTGGGTGGTGGAAATCGATCCGTTCGATCCGCAATCGACTCCAGTCAAACGCACCGCCCTGGGCCGTTTCAAGCACGAGAACGCCGCTCTGGCCGAAACCCGCGACGGCCGCGCGGTGGTGTACATGGGCGACGATGAGCGTGGCGAGTTCATCTACAAGTTCATCAGCCGCGATCGCATCGACCACAAGAACGCCAACGCCAACCGCAACCTGCTGGACCACGGCACCTTGTATGTGGCGCGCTTCGACGATGGCGACCATAACCTTGATCATCCGCGCGGCAAGGGCCAATGGCTGGAGCTGACCCATGGCAAGAACGGCCTCAACGCCGCCAACGGTTTTGCCAGCCAGGCCCAGGTACTGATCCATGCGCGCCTGGCCGCCAGCCACCTCAAGGCCACGCGCATGGACCGCCCGGAGTGGATCGTGGTCAGCCCCAGGGACGGCCAGGTCTATTGCACCCTGACCAACAACGTCAAACGCGGTGAAGAAGGCCAGCCAGTCGGCGGCCCCAACCCGCGCGAGAAGAACGTCTACGGGCAGATCCTGCGCTGGCGCGAAAGCGCCGATGACCATGGCGCGATGAGCTTCGACTGGGACCTGTTTGTAGTAGCGGGTAATCCGGCCGTGCATGCCGGTGATGCCAAGGCAGGTTCCGCCAACATCACCCCACAGAACATGTTCAACAGCCCTGATGGCCTGGGCTTCGATGCCGATGGCCGCTTGTGGATCCTGACTGACGGCGATTACAGCAACAATGGTGACTTTGCCGGCATGGGCAACAACCAGATGCTCTGCGCCGACCCGGCCAGTGGTGAGATCCGCCGCTTCATGGTCGGGCCGGTGGCGTGCGAAGTGACGGGGATCGCCTTTGCTCCGGATCAGCGCACCTTGTTCGTCGGTATTCAGCATCCGGGGGAAACCGGTGGCTCGACCTTTCCCGAGCACCTGCCCGACGGTAAGCCGCGCTCCTCGGTGATGGCGATCAGCAGGGAGGATGGCGGGATCGTTGGGGGTTGAGTCTGTGCAGCCCAATCTATAGGAGCGGCGATGCGGCGACCCGACGTACCCCGCGATGACCCCAGTGCAGACGGCACATCAGGTGGTGTCTGCATCGCGGGGCAAGCCCGCTCCCACACGAGCCGCCGATGTGCGATACCATGCAGGGAACCGCACAGCAGGAGCGAGCATGTCCCACCCCTTTGAAACACTCACCCCCGACCTGGTCCTCGACGCCGTGGAAAGCATCGGCTTTCTCAGCGACGCCCGGGTGCTGGCACTGAACAGCTACGAGAACCGGGTCTACCAGGTGGGTATCGAAGGGGCTGAACCACTGATCGCCAAGTTCTACCGCCCGGACCGCTGGACCGACGCGGCGATCCTCGAGGAGCACAGCTTTACCGCTGAACTGGCCGAATGCGAAGTGCCGGTGGTCGCGCCACTTGTCCACAACGACAAGACCCTGTTCGAACACAGCGGCTTTCGCTTCACCCTGTTCCCGCGCCGCGGTGGCCGTGCACCAGAGCCGGGCAACCTCGATCAGCTGTATCGCCTTGGGCAACTGCTCGGCCGTCTGCATGGGGTCGGCGCCACCCGCTCGTTCGAGCACCGTGAAGCACTGGCCGTGGATAACTTCGGCCACGCCTCGCTCAATACCCTGCTCGAAGGCAACTTCATCCCCAAAAGCCTGCTGCCGGCCTTCGAGTCGGTGGCCCGCGACCTGCTCAAGCGGGTCGAGGCGGTTTACGCCAGCACCCCGCACCAGGTCATTCGCCTGCACGGCGACTGCCACCCGGGCAACATGATGTGCCGCGACGAGGTGTTTCACATCGTCGACCTCGATGACTGCCGCACGGGCCCGGCGGTCCAGGATTTGTGGATGATGCTTGCCGGCGATCGCCACGAGCGCCTGGGCCAGTTGGCCGAGCTGATGGATGGCTACAACGAGTTCCACGATTTTGATCCGCGCGAGCTGGCCCTGATCGAACCCCTGCGCGCCCTGCGCCTGTTGCACTACAGTGCCTGGCTGGCCCGGCGCTGGGACGACCCGGCGTTCCCGCGCAGCTTCCCCTGGTTCGGCCAGGAGCGTTACTGGGGCGACCAGATCCTCGCCCTGCGTGAGCAAATGGCGGCACTGGATGAAGAACCGCTGAAATTGTTCTGAAGCGTGCGCGAGTCTGTCTACAATAGCCCCCTGCTTTTAGATAGCTGCCTAAGCAAGGAATCTGCATGCACGCCGCCAACCCGCGCCGCGGGTACATCCTGGGCCTGAGCGCCTACATCATCTGGGGTTTGTTCCCGCTCTACTTCAAAGCGCTGCAAAGCGTTCCCGCCGTGGAAATCATCGTCCACCGGGTGCTCTGGTCAGCCCTGTTCGGCTCGTTGCTGCTGCTGGTCTGGAAACATCCTGGCTGGTTGCGCGAGCTGCGCGACAACCCCAAACGCCTGGCAATCCTGGCCCTGAGTGGCTCGCTGATCGCCGGCAACTGGCTGACCTACGTGTGGTCGGTCAACAACGGGCGCATGCTCGAAGCCAGCCTGGGCTACTACATCAACCCATTGGTCAATGTGTTGCTGGGCATGCTCTTGCTCGGTGAGCGCCTGCGCCGCCTGCAGTGGGTAGCCGTGGGCCTGGCTGCACTCGGGGTGGCCCAGCAGGTCTGGCAGGTCGGCAGCCTGCCCTGGGTATCGCTGGTGCTGGCACTGAGCTTCGGCTTCTACGGCCTGATCCGCAAACAGGCGCCGGTCGCCGCCCTGCCCGGGCTGGTGGTGGAAACCTGGATGCTGGTACCGCTGGCCATCGGCTGGATGCTGCTCAACCCCATGGCCCACAGCGCCCAGGCGAGCTTCTACACCAGCAGCGAAGCCCTGTGGCTGATAGCCGCCGGCCCGGTGACACTGGTGCCACTTGTGTGTTTCAACGCCGCCGCCCGGCATCTGCCTTACACCACCCTGGGCTTCCTGCAATACCTGGCGCCTACCCTGGTACTGCTGCAGGCGGTGTGGCTGTTTGGCGAGCATCTGTCGAGCAGCACCCTGGTGGCCTTCATGTTCATCTGGGCGGGCCTGGCGCTGTACAGCGTGGATGCCTGGCTGAGCCTGCGCCGGCGCAGCTGATCAAAAAACGTACAAAGCCATGCAGGCCACGCAATTAGTGGCCTGCAGCGACATCTCCCAAGGTTATCCACAGGCGCATCCCCGATAAACCGGGATAACTAATCCTCAGGGCGCAGGTTCAATTCCACCATCAGGTCGTCGGCCAACGCCTCCAGTTTGCCCTGCAAGACATCCAGCGACAGTGTCAGCGGCACGGCCAGCAAGGCATCGGCATGGAACAGCGGCTCGCTGCTCATCGGCGCCGGGCGCACCTCGGTGGTCAGGCGCTCGACGTTGACGCCCTGGTCGGCCAGCAAGCGGGTAATGTCGCGGACGATACCCGGGCGGTCATTGCCCACCAGTTCCATGGCGATCGGCTTCCAGGTGCAGGACGGCTCGATGCCGCTTTCGGCGATCAGCACACGAATGTCATACTTGCCCAGGGCCTGCAGCGCCTCGACCAGCCCATCGTAGGACTCGGCCGGCACCGCCACCTTGAGAATGCCGGCAAATTGCCCGGCCATCCGCGACATGCGGCTCTCCAACCAGTTACCGTTATGCTCGGCAATACATTCAGCGATACGCTCGACCTGCCCGGCCTTATCGGGGGCGATCACTGTCAATACGAGATGATCCACGCGGCAACCCTCTGCTTTTAACGTTCAGCCCCGAAATCAAAGGGCGCGGAGAAAGTATAGGCAAGGCGCGGCAACCTGCCGCAGGAGCTTCGAATGACTAATCGTGTACTGTTTCAAGATTTATCTGGAACAATCTGCCGGTTTTTTGAGAACATACCGATTCCCAGCGTGACCCTATGCGACCAATTGGTCGCAGAACGACGTATTTAGTCTAATTTTCACAACCGCAGCGCATCATGTAGTATGCCGCAGCGCGGACTACAAAACGTTGGATCGATGTCTGCCAATGCGCCTGTGAAAATACGCCAACGCCCGCCAGCCTGTCTGGCAGGCCGCACCCAGCCGCCCGCGAGGGCATGTTCTGGTGCCGTGTTTAGAGAAGCGCGCAAGGCTTAAATAGAAGAGCTGAATAGCTGAGCAGAGTGAGGCAAGCAATGACTGAACACGTTCAAGTCGGTGGCCTTCAGGTCGCCAAAGTCCTGTTCGACTTCGTGAACAACGAAGCCATTCCCGGAACCGGCGTCAACGCCGAACAATTCTGGGTGGGTGCGGAAAAGATCATCAACGACCTCGCTCCAAAGAACAAAGCACTGCTGGCCAAACGTGACGCACTGCAGGCGCAGATCGACGCCTGGCACCAGGCGCGCAAAGGCCAGGCTCACGATGCCGTGGCTTACAAAGCCTTCCTTCAGGACATCGGTTACCTGCTGCCAGAAGCGGCAGACTTCCAGGCCTCGACCCAGAACGTCGACGACGAAATCGCTCGCATGGCCGGCCCGCAGCTGGTGGTGCCGGTCATGAACGCCCGCTTTGCCCTGAACGCCTCCAACGCCCGTTGGGGTTCGCTGTACGACGCGCTGTATGGCACCGACGCCATCAGCGAAGCCGGCGGCGCGGAGAAAGGCAAAGGCTACAACAAGGTTCGCGGCGACAAGGTAATTGCCTTCGCCCGTGCCTTCCTCGACGAATCGGCGCCACTGGCTGCTGGTTCCCATGTCGATTCCAGCGCTTACCGCATCGAAGGCGGCAAGCTGGTGGTCGCCCTCAAGGGTGGCAGCAACAGCGGCCTGCGCGATGACGCCCAGCTGATCGGTTACCAGGGCGACGCCTCGGCGCCGACCGCGATCCTGCTCAAGCACAACGGCCTGCACTTCGAAATCCAGATCGACGCCAGCACCCCGGTCGGCCAGACCGATGCCGCCGGTGTCAAAGACGTGCTGATGGAAGCCGCCCTGACCACCATCATGGACTGCGAAGACTCGGTCGCTGCCGTCGATGCCGACGACAAAGTGGTGATCTACCGCAACTGGCTGGGCCTGATGAATGGCGACCTGGCCGAAAGCGTCAGCAAAGGTGGCCAGACCTTCACCCGGACCATGAACCCGGACCGCGAGTACACCGCGCCAAACGGTGGCTCGGTCAGCCTGCACGGCCGTTCGCTGCTGTTCGTGCGCAACGTCGGTCACCTGATGACCATCGATGCCATCCTCGACAAGGACGGCAACGAAGTGCCGGAAGGTATCCTCGATGGCCTGGTCACCAGCCTGGCTTCGATCCACAACCTCAACGGCAATACCAGCCGCAAGAACAGCCGCACCGGCTCCATGTACATCGTCAAACCGAAGATGCATGGCCCGGAAGAAGCAGCGTTCACCAACGAACTGTTCGGCCGTATCGAAGATGCCCTGGGCCTCAAGCGCAACACCCTGAAGGTCGGCATCATGGACGAGGAGCGCCGCACCACGGTCAACCTCAAGGCCTGCATCAAGGCTGCCAGTGAGCGCGTGGTGTTCATCAACACCGGCTTCCTCGACCGTACCGGTGACGAGATCCATACCTCCATGGAAGCCGGCGCCGTGGTGCGCAAAGGTGCCATGAAGACCCAGAAGTGGATCGGCGCCTACGAGAACTCCAACGTCGACATCGGCCTGGCCACCGGCCTGCAAGGCCGCGCCCAGATCGGTAAAGGCATGTGGGCCATGCCGGACCTGATGGCCGACATGCTCGAGCAGAAGATCGCTCACCCGCTGGCCGGTGCCAACACCGCCTGGGTGCCATCGCCGACGGCCGCAGCGCTGCACGCCCTGCACTACCACAAGGTTGACGTGTTCGCCCGTCAGGCGGAACTGGCCAAGCGCGCACCGGCTTCGGTCGATGACATCCTGACCATCCCGCTGGCGGCCGACACGAACTGGTCGGACGAAGAAAAACGCAACGAGCTGGACAACAACGCCCAGGGCATCCTTGGTTATGTCGTGCGCTGGATCGACCAGGGTGTCGGTTGCTCGAAAGTGCCGGACATCAACGATGTCGGCCTGATGGAAGACCGCGCCACCCTGCGGATTTCCGCGCAGTTGCTGGCCAACTGGCTGCGTCACGGCGTGGTCAGCGAAGCGCAGATCCTCGAAAGCCTCAAGCGCATGGCGCCGGTGGTCGACAAGCAGAACGCCAACGACCCGCTGTACCGCCCGCTGGCACCGGACTTCGACAACAACATCGCCTTCCAGGCGGCGGTCGAACTGGTCGTCGAAGGCACCAAGCAACCGAACGGTTACACCGAGCCGGTGCTGCATCGTCGTCGTCGTGAGTTCAAGGCCAGGAACGGCCTGTAGCATCCTCGGGGGCTGCTTTGCAGCCCCATCGCCGGCAAGCCAGCTCCCACAGGGTCGGTGAATGCAGTACCTGTGGGAGCTGGCTTGCCAGCGATGAGGCCAGACCTGCCTAAGAAATCCCCAGCTCCCTGCGCACCAACTCCACCAGTTTGTCCAGATCGATCGGCTTGAGCAGAAAGTCGACAACGCTCAAGTGCATCGCCTCGATGGCGTCCTGCACATCCGCAGCCCCTGACACGATGATGATCGGCATCGCCGCGCGCTCCGATTCGCGTATGTGTCGAATCAGCTCAAGACCACCGAAAGCGCCCATGCGCAGGTCGGTGATCACCAGGCCAATACCCCGTTCCTTGACCAGGCACTCCAGCGCCTGCTTGCCGCTGCTCGCGGTCAGGCACTTGATACGCTTGGAGCTCAGGTACCTGGCCAGGGCTTCGCGGGCCACACGGTTGTCATCAACGATCAATACCTTCAGCGGCGCAGCCGGTGGCGCCGTTACCGATGCCAGCGCCTCACGCTCGTCCTCGCTCAGTATGTCTTCATGGTCGGACATGGCTGCCTCATCATCAATGACCTGCAAAATGTCCTGTGAATCAGTTCAGACTGCATTCAGATTACTTGCAAACTGCCTTTCGTCGGGTAATTGACACATGACGCACTGCTTCAACACCCTGACGCGGTTTATAGACTTACGTCCAATGGGCACTGAGCACCCCGCGACCGACCATGAAGGTCGAAAACAACAAGGTCGATGATCACAGTTCGACACAAAGACGCGGTAATGCTCATGAGCAAAATGGACGCCTTCGCCCAGGCAGGAAAATCTGCAGTGATGCAGAACATCCAGGGGACCATGCAATTCTTGCAACGCTTTCCACCCTTCAATCAGATGGAGAATGCCCACCTGGCGTTTCTCGTCGAACAGTGCCAGCTGCGCTTCTATGCAGCCAATGACAGCATCATCAAGCCCGCTGACGGCCCGGTCGAGCACTTCTACATCGTCAAGCAAGGCCGTGTGGTCGGTGAGCGTCAGCACGTGACCCGCCCGGGCACCGAAACCACCTTCGAGATCACCAGCGGCGAGTGTTTCCCCCTCGCCGCCTTGCTCGGCGAACGGGCTACCCGCACCGAACACCTGGCAGGCGAAGACACCTTCTGCCTGCAATTGAACAAGGCCGCGTTCATCCGCCTGTTCACCCTCTCCGAAGCCTTCCGTGACTTCGCCCTGCGCGGGGTCAGCAGCCTGCTCGACCAGGTCAACCAGCAGGTCCAGCGTCGCGCCGTGGAAACCCTCGGCAACCAGTATTCGCTGAACACCCGCTTGGGCGAGCTGGCCATGCGTCATCCGGTGGTCTGCGATCCGGCTACGCCGCTGCGTGAAGCGGTGCGCCTGATGCACGAGCAGCAGGTCGGCAGCATTGTCATTGTCGACGAGCAGCGCTTTCCCATCGGCATCTTCACCCTGCGCGACCTGCGCCAGGTGGTGGCCGATGCCAGCGCCGACTTCGCCCAGCCGATCAGCCGGCACATGACCGCCTCGCCCTTCTACCTGAGCCCGCAAGCCAGTGCCTTCGATGCCGCCATCGCCATGACCGAGCGGCATATTGCCCACGTCTGCCTGGTCGAAGAGCGGCGCTTGTGTGGCGTGGTGTCGGAGCGAGACCTGTTCTCCCTGCAACGGGTTGACCTGGTGCACCTGGCGCGCACCATCCGCCACGCCAGCCGGGTCGAAAACCTGGTGTCACTGCGCGGCGAAATCAGCCAGTTGGTCGAGCGCATGCTGGCCCATGGCGCCTCGTCGACACAGATTACCCAGATCATTACCCTGCTCAACGACCACACCGTGTGCCGGGTGATCGAGCTGGCCATCGAAGACAAGGGCGACCCGGGCGTGCCGTTCAGCTGGCTGTGCTTCGGCAGTGAAGGCCGGCGTGAACAGACCCTGCACACCGACCAGGACAACGGCATCATTTTCGAAGCCCGCGATGCCGCCCATGCCGCCGAGATTCGCGGCCGCCTGCTGCCGCTGGCCCAGCACATCAACCAGGGCCTGGCGCAATGCGGCTTCAGCCTGTGCAAGGGCAACATCATGGCCGGCAACCCCGAGCTGTGCCTGTCCCGCGCCGAATGGGCAAGGCGCTTTGCCGCCTTCATTCGTGAAGCCACGCCGGAGAACCTGCTGGCTTCGAGCATCTACTTCGACCTGCGGGTGGTCTGGGGCGATGAGCAGGCCTGTGAACAACTGCGCCAGAGCATCCTTGAGCAGGTGGCCGACAACCGCCTGTTCCAGCGCATGATGGCTGACAACGCCCTGCGCCAGCGCCCGCCGGTGGGCCGTTTCCGAGAATTCGTGCTGACCCGCCAGGGTAACGACAAGGCCGCCACCCTCGATCTCAAGGTCCAGGGCCTGACGCCGTTCGTCGATGGCGCACGCTTGCTGGCCCTGGCCAACGGCATCGGCGCCAACAACACCCTGGAGCGCCTGCGCCAACTGGTGGCCAGGGAAGTGATCGACCCGCTCGACGGCGCCGCTTATGAAGAGGCCTACCACTTCATTCAGCAAACCCGTATGCAGCAACATCAACTACAGAGCCGGCAAAATCTGCCCTACTCCAACCGGGTCGACCCTGACAGCCTCAACCACTTGGACCGGCGCATTTTGCGCGAGTCCCTGCGCCAGGCGCAGCGCCTGCAAAGCAGCCTGGCCCTGCGGTACCAGCTATGAGCCTGTTTGCCTGGCTGCGCCCCAGCCCACCACGGCTCGACGAGCAACTGCGCCAGCGCGTGCAACAGCTGACTGCCCCGGCGCCGCTGGCCGAACATAGCCTGCGCCAGCAGCGCTGGGTGGTGCTCGACCTGGAAACCAGCGGCCTGAACCTCAACCGTGACCACGTGCTGTCGATTGGCGCGGTGGTGATCGAAGACGGTGCCATCGACTTCCGCCAGCAGTTCGAACGTACCCTGCACCAGCGCGACCACAAGCTCACCTCCAGTGTGCTGATCCACGGCCTGGGGCCCAGCGCCATCGCTGCTGGCTGTGACCCGGCCCAAGCCCTGCTTGAGCTGATGGACTTTATCGGCGACAGCCCGTTACTGGCCTTCCATGCGCCGTTCGATCAACGCATGCTCAGCCGCGCTTTGAAGGACCATCTCGGTTATCGCCTGCAGCACCCGTTCTTCGATGTCGCGGAACTGGCACCCCTGCTCAACCCGCAGATCACCCTGCGCGAAGCCGGGCTGGATGACTGGACCGCTTACTTCAACCTGGAAGCCGCCGAGCGCCACAACGCCAGTGCCGATGCCCTGGTCACCGCCGAGCTGGCGCTGATCCTGTTCAGCCAGGCCCGGCGCCAGCAACTGGACAGTCCGGCTCTGCTTGACCAACAGTTGCATCGCCTGCGCAGGCGTCGGCAACAAAGTCATGGCTTTTAAGCATCATCCGATGAGCGTGAATTGCGTCTGATGGGGAGCTTCTGCGACAATCGCGAATAATTCTCGTTAGTTAACGCATCTTTTCGGGGAACGCCTTGTCGTCTGTGCAAAGCCCACACACTGAGCTGGTCGGTACGCTGTACCGTGACCATCGCAGTTGGCTGCTCGCCTGGCTGCGACGCAATATCGCCTGCGCCGAGCGCGCCGAAGACCTGAGCCAGGACACCTTCGTGCGCCTGCTCGGGCGCGAGCAATTGCCTGCGCCACGCGAACCCCGGGCGTTCCTGCTGGCCATTGCCAGGGGCCTGCTGTTCGACCACTTTCGCCGCGCCGCACTGGAGCAGGCGTATCTGGCCGAGCTGATGCTGATCCCCGAAGCCGAGCAGCCCTCCCCCGAAGAACAACACTTGATCCTCGAAGACCTCAAGGCCATCGACCGCCTGCTTGGCAAGCTGTCGAGCAAGGCCCGGGCAGCATTCCTGTATAACCGCCTGGACGGCCTGGGCCATGCCGAGATCGCCGAACGCCTGGGCGTTTCCGTATCGCGGGTGCGCCAGTACCTGGCCCAGGGCATGCGCCAGTGCTACGTGGCGCTGTACGGTGAACCGACATGAATAACAAGCCGGTTTCGGCGCGGGTGCTGGATGCCGCGATCGCCTGGCAGCTGTGCCTGGACTCGGGCAGTGGCAGCACCGACGAACGCGCCGAGTTCGCCCGCTGGCATGCCGCCAACGAAGAACACGCGCGCGCCTGGATGCAACTGGGCATGCTCGACCAGCGCTTCAGCGCCGCGGCCGGCCCTGCGCGCCAGGCCCTGCTGCAATCACGCGCCGGTCTGCGCCAACGGGTACGCAAGCTGGGCAGCGGCCTGGCCAGCCTGGTGCTGGTGGTGGGTCTGCTGAGCTGGGTCAGTGCCCATCAGACGCTGGGCTACTGGCTGGCCGATCAACGCACCGGCACGGGTGAGCAGCGTACCTTGCGCCTCACCGATGGCACCCTGATCAGCCTCAACACCCATTCGGCAGTGGATATCCGCTTCGACGAGCAAGAGCGCCTGATCGTGTTGCACGAAGGTGAAATCTCTATCGAGACCGGCCACAAGGACGATCGCCCGTTTGTAGTCACTACCGAGGACGGCCGCATGCGCGCACTGGGTACGCGCTTCCTGGTCAGGCTCGAAGACCAGGGCACGCGCCTGAGCGTGCTGCAGTCGGCGGTGGCTGCCCGGCCGCAGAACAGCGGCGACGAGCAAATCTTCAAAGAAGGCCAGCAAGTGCTAATGAGCCACGACCGCTTGGGCCGGGCTGACGGCCTGGCCGCCGGTGCCGATGCCTGGACCCGCGGCATGCTGGTGGTCGACAACGTGCGCCTGGCCGATCTGGTCGACGAGCTGGGACGTTACCGCAGCGGGCATCTGGGGGTTGCTGCGGATGTAGCGGACCTGCGCATTACCGGCAGCTTCCCGCTCAACGATACCGACCTGGCGCTGACCTCGTTGCTGCCGACCTTGCCGGTGCAGATCGAACAGCGCACACCGTGGTGGGTGACGGTGGTAGCTAAACGCGATACGCACTGAGGGCCCGATGCGGGCCCTGTGGGAGCGGGCTTGCCCCGCGATAGGCATGAAATAGAAATCGAAATTATTTCCACTACCCCCTGACACTTTTCCCAACTCACTCGGCAAGGAAGCTAGTTAGCACTTACTTCCGTCGAGGAGCCGCTGTATGTCCCGCGCTTTTGAGAACTTCCTGCGTCCCAGCCTGCTGGCCGTGGCCATTGCCCTGACAGCGCCTCTGGCGAGTAGCCCGCTGATCGCCGCCGAGCAATCGGGCAACCTGCGCAGCTACAACCTGCCCGCAGCCCCGCTGTCCACCACGCTCAACCAGATCGCCAGCCAGGCCGGCATCGCCCTGGCCCTGGACCCAAGCCTGGCCAGCGGCCGCACCTCGGCGCCGGTCAGCGGCCAGTACGACGGCGTCGGCGCCCTGCAGGCGGCCCTGCGCGGCACCGGCCTGCAACTGCAACAGAGCAGCGCCGGCACCTATAGCCTGGTTGCGGCACCCGAAGGCACCCTGGCCCTGCCGGAAACCAGCGTCAATGCACGCAGCGACTATGAAAGCGCCTGGGGCCCGGCCACCGGCTTCACCGCCACCCGCACCGCAGCCGGGACCAAAACCGACACTCCGATCGTTGAAGTGCCGCGCTCGATGAGCGTGATCACCCGTGAGCAGCTGGACGACCGCCAGGTCCTCAACCTCAACGACGCCCTGCGCTACACCGCCGGCGTACAAAGCAGCGGTTACGGCTCCGACACCCGCGCCGACTGGCTGCGCGTGCGGGGTTTCGACCCGACCCAGTTCCTCGACGGCCTGCCGCTGCCGAAGGGCTCGTTCGCCAACCCGAAAGTCGAGCCGTGGAACCTGGAGCGCATCGCCGTGCTGCGTGGCCCGGCATCGTCGGTTTATGGCCAGACCCCACCCGGCGGCATGCTCGACATGGTCAGCCGTCGCCCCCAGGCTGAAAGCGCCCACCAGATCGAAGCTCAGGTCGGCAGCAACAACCACCGCCAGATCAACTTCGACAGCACCGGCAAGATCGATGACCAAGGCCAGTTCCTGTACCGTGTCAGCGGTGTCGTACGCGACAGTGGCGCGCCGACCGATCATGTTCCGGACAAGCGCTACAACCTCGCGCCAAGCCTGACCTGGAACATGGATGAAGACACCAGCCTGACCTTCATCACCCAGTTCACCCGTGACGATACCGGGATCAGCGGCCAGTTCCTGCCGCTGCAGGGCACCAAGCTGGGCTCGCCGGCCGGTGATATCTCCCACCACAAGAACCTCGGTGACCCGGACTGGGAATTCTACGACCGCACCTACTACGCCCTGGGCTATGCCTTCGAACACCGTCTGAACGATGTCTGGCAGTTCCGCCAGAACCTGCGCTACACCAAGAGCGACCTGTCGTTCCAGGGTATCAACGTCGCGACCATGAACAACGACACGATCCAGCCTGACGGCACCGTTCCTCGCGAGACCGGCATCGTCAACGAAGACATCAGCCAGTTCGCCGTCGACAACAACTTCCAGGCCGACTTCCAGACCGGCGCCCTGAGCCATACCCTGCTGATCGGCCTCGACCACCAGCGCTCGAACACCAACTACCGCTGGGACTACGGCCTGAGCCCGAGCGTGCCGCCAGGCAACGTGATCAACCCGCCGTACGGCCAGGACTTTTCCAAGGTGGATTACTTCACCATGTACGACTACGGCCAGAAAATCCGTCAGACCGGCTTCTACGTGCAAGACCAGATCGCCCTCGACAACTGGCGCCTGACCCTGGGCGGGCGTGAAGACTGGGTGCACACCGGCACCACCTTCCACAACCAGAACGATGCGACCAGCACCGAACGCGACAAGGCCTTCACCGGCAACGTCGGCCTGAGCTACGTGTTCGACAACGGCGTGACCCCGTACATCTCCTACACCGAGTCGTTCCAGCCGACTACCGGCGCCGCCGTCGCCTCCACGGATTCGTTCAAACCGACCGAAGGCCGCCAATACGAAGTCGGCATCAAGTACCAGCCGGTTGGCAGCAAGAACCTCTACACCGCAGCTGTGTATGACCTGCGCCAGGACAACGTGAAAGTCACCGAAGGCAACATCACCCAGCAGGTTGGCCAGTTGCAGGTTCGCGGCCTTGAGCTGGAGGCCACCACACAGGTGACCGAAAACCTCAAGCTGATCGGTTCCTACAGCTACACCGATACCGAGATCCTCAAGGGTGCGGCCAACGAGCAAGGCAACCGCATGGCGCTGATCCCGCGCAACCAGGCGACCCTGTGGGCCGACTACACCTGGCACAGCGGCCTGCTCGACGGCTTCGGCGTCGGCGGTGGCGTGCGTTATGTCGGTGACAACTACGGCAACACCACCAACACCGATCTCGGTTATGTCGGCTCCTACACCGTCTACGACGCGTCGGTGCACTACGACCTGGGCCGCAAGGTCAGCACGCTCAAGGGCATGACCGTCGCCGTCGAAGCCAAGAACCTGTTCAACAAGGACTACCTGGCCAACTGCGACGGTTACTGGTGCTACTACGGTGACGAGCGCAATGTGGTCGCCAGCGTCAATTACAAGTTCTAAGGCCGCGGATGAAAAGCCGAACCATCCGTCGCTGGTCCTTCGTTCACACCTGGACCAGCCTGATCTGCACCCTGTTCCTGCTGATGCTGGCAGTCACCGGCTTGCCGTTGATCTTTCATCACGAGATCGACCACCTGCTGGGCGATGCCCCCGAGCTCAAGCAGATGCCGGCCGACACACCCAAGCTCGATTTGCAGGAACTGGTGCTCAAGGCCCAGGCCCATCGCCCTGGCGAGGTGATGCAGTACTTCGGCTGGGATGAGGACGACAGCAACGGCGTGATCGCAATCATGGCCGCCACCGCAGGCACCGAGCCGAATTCGTCGCACACGTTCATGCTCGATGCACGCAGCGGCGAAGCGGTGGAAATGCCTTCGGCCAACGGCGGCTTCATGATGACCATGCTGCGCCTGCATGTGGACATGTTCGCCGGGCTGCCCGGCAAGCTGCTGCTGGCGTTCATGGGGCTGTTGTTCGTGGTGGCGATCATCTCCGGCGTGGTGCTCTATGCGCCGTTCATGCGCCGGCTGAAGTTCGCTACCGTGCGCAACGACAAGTCCACGCGCTTGCGCTGGCTCGACCTGCACAACCTGATCGGCATCGTCACCCTGACCTGGGCGCTGGTGGTTGGGGTTACCGGGGTCATCAGCGCCCTGTCGGATCTGGTCATCGCGGCGTGGCGCAACGAAAGCCTGACGGCGATGGTCGCGCCCTACCGCGATGCACCGCCGCTAACGGAGCTTGCGCCGGTCAGCCGCGTGCTGGATATCGCCGCCGACGCCGCACCGGGCATGCAACCGGACTTCATCGCTTTCCCCGGCACGCGTTTCTCCAGCGAGCATCACTATGCGGTGTTCATGAAGGGCAGCACACACCTGACCGCACACCTGCTGACCCCGGTGCTGATCGACGCCAGTAACCTTGAAGTCACCGCCATCGGTGACCGCCCCTGGTACATGGACGCCATGGGCCTGTCGCAGCCACTGCACTTCGGTGACTACGGCGGCCGGCCGATGCAGGTTCTCTGGGCAGTGCTGGATGTGCTGACCATCATCGTGCTGGGTAGCGGGGTGTACCTGTGGCTAGTGCGCCGGCGGGCCAGCAAGCCGGTGGCGGTGGCACAAGCGGAGACGGTGCAATGAAGCGCAAGTCGTCAGGTTTCTGGAGCGTGTTCGGTGTGCCAGTGGCGATAGCACTGATGGGCGCGCTGGGGCTGTTTGCCGCCTTGCTTGGCGATGGCTGGTGGGATGCGCTGGCCTGGGCGGGGTTGGGCTTGCCAGCGCTGTACAGCTTGCGCGGCTTGGCTCGATAGCAATCGCGGGGCAAGCCCCGCGATGCGGCTCTATCAGTCCGCCAGCTTCGGCAGGCACTCATCCAGGCGCTTGTACAGCGCACTGCCAGCGGGCCAGTTGCGCAACAACCGCGCCCGGTCACGGGCAAAGGCCTGGGCAAAGCTCATCTGGGTAGCGTGATGACACATGGCATCCAGATCGATCAGCGACCATTGGCCGTCCTGCCAGAACAGGTTGTGGCCCTTCATGTCGCCGTGGCTGATGCGCTCGTGGATCAACTGAGCGAGCAGGTGCTGCAAGGCCTGCAGTTGCTCCTCGGGCACCTCGCCGGATTCGACATACGGCGCGAAACAAGCCAACAGATCCGGGCCATCAGCGTACTCGGTGACCAGATAGGCGCGGCTGCGCAAGCCCATGAAGCGCAGCTCCTGCACCGCCAGCGGCTTGGGCGTGGCAATGCCGAGAAACTCCAGGCGATGCCCTTCGATCCACGAATGCCAGGCCCGGCTCGGGCGCCAGAAGCGCTTGAACCAATGGGCGGTGTTCTTGATGTTGTAGCGCTTGAGCACCAGTGGCCGGCCATTGACCTCGACCTTGGCCACGCTGGCGGCGCCGCCGGTCTTGTACAGGTGGCCCTGGTCGATCAGGGTATCGGCCTGCTCCAGCACCGGCAGCATGGCGACCACTTCATTGCGGCGAATTGAACGCAGGCCCGACGGACCGCGCTCGACGCTGAACAACGTGCACTCGCGACCCGCCTTGTCCAGGTAGTCCTTCAGACGCCAGCTACGGACCTTGTCGATCTGCTTTTGCAGCGTTTCCAGCGGCAACGCGTGCTCGGCGTTGGCCAGCAGGTAATGCACCAGCAGCTCTTCGATGAACGGCTCCAGGCGCTTGGGCAACTGGGCGAAAAGTACGCCGAGGTTCTGCAGCACCTGCTGGCGCGACAACGGCTGGCCAAGGGTTTCGGCCTTGATCCCGGCGCCATCGATCAAATACAGCTGGCCGTTATGGCGCAGCAGGTTGTCCAGGTGCAGGTCGTCCTGCCACAGGCCCTTGGCGTGCATCTGCGCCACCGCCGTCAGGGCTTCGCCGAGCACCAGGTGCTGTTCATCGGCCAGCGGCGGCAGGGCTTCGACTTCAGCCCAGGCATCGGCCAGGCTCACGGCGTTTTCGAGAAACTCGAACAGCAGCCAACCGCCCTCGCCTTCGCGCAAACCATCGGCCAGCAGCAACGGCGTGGTCAGGCCCTGGGCGGCCAGCAGCCGCGCACCCTCCAGCTCACGCTGAAAATGCCGGGCAGCACTGCTGCCGACCAGCAATTTGGCCAGTACCGGCTTGCCGCGCCAGATCCCGGCGCCAACATAACGCTGGCCCGGCAGCACCCGCAGCAGGCTGAGCAACTGCAGCTCGGCACTGCCGGCGGCGTCGGCCAGGCTGATGTTCAGGGGCAGATCCGGGCTGCGCCCGGCATCCTTGAGTTCAGACAAACGCATCAGCGAGCCTCTTTCTCACGGCGGCGGCGCGTCAGGCGCTGCAGCCAGGTATCCACCAGCGGGCTGTCGGTGGGCTGGTCCAGGTAGGACGAGAGCATCACCCGCACTTCAGCTTCGCTCCAGATCGGTGCCCGGCGCAACAGCGGCTCAAGGTCCTTGAGCCGGTCACGCATGCCCAGCAGCAGCGGCCGGGTTTTCTCCAGGTCGATCAGTTGCGCCAGCCAGCCATCGCTACGGGTACGCAGGAAGATATGCTTGGGGTAAAAGCAGCCATGCACCTGATTGGCAGCGTGCAGGGTACGCGCAAGCTGCCCGCAGGCGCGCAGGATGCCCTGGCGCTGGCCAATGTCCAGCTGCGGCCACTGCGCCAGCAGGCTGTCGAGGTCGCTCCAGTCATCCAGGGCACGGGTCATGAGGATCGCCCGACGCTCGCCTTCGACCTTGCGCTCGCCGTAATACACCGCCTGCAAAGCGGGAATCCCGAGCTTCTGGTAGCGGCTGATATTGCGAAACTCGCGAGCAAAGGTCGGCTCGCCGAACGGCCGGTGCAGGGTGCGGGTCAGGTAATCGCTCTGGCGCTTGAGGTAGTAGCCTTTGCCTTCAAGCTCCAGGCGATAGACGCTGCTCCAGCCGCCACGACCGGTATTGGGCTCATCCACCGCATCGAGCTGCAGGGCCCAGAGCTGGTCGAAACCGTTGAGGCCATGGCGCTCAAGCAGTGCCACATCGGCACTGGCAAGAAAGTCAGTCATTCGCGTCCCTCGAAAAACGTCACCACATGGCGAATGCGGCGTTTGTCCGATTCATTCAGACGCTCGCGCCCGCGGTACTGCAGGTAGAAGCGCAGACGCTGGGTGTTCGACAAGTGATACTTGGCCACTTTGTCCAGGCACGCCAGGTCTTTGGTGATGCGGTAACGCAGCATGAAGCCCCACCAGAAATCGCCGGTCGGGCAGTCGATGAAGAATAGCGTGGCCTGGTCATCCACCAGCAGGTTGCGCCACTTCAGATCGTTATGGGTGAAGTGGTGGTCATGCATGATTCGCGTATGCCGGGCCAGCTGACGGCTGATGTGGTCAACCCAGCCGCGATCGGCCAGGCGCGCATCGTTGCGCTCGGCCAGGGCCGACAGATCTTCGGTGCGCGGCAGCTCGCGGGTGATCATCGCCCCGCGGCCAAAGGCCAGGCCATTACGCTCAAGGCCAAAGGCGACCACTTCGGCGGTGGGGATGTCCCACTTGGCGAACTGCTTGAGGTTCTGCCATTCGGCCTTGATCCGCGGGCGCCCCAAATACCGGCGCAGGCCTTTGCCTGCGCCGGTATAGCGTTTGACGTAATAGTTGCCCCCGTCGCGCTCGACACGGATCACTTCGCTCAGCGGGTCGTGGGTCAGGCGCTCGCCCTTGAGGGCAAACACCGCGTCGATGCTGCCAAAATCCGTCGCCAGGGCCTGGTAGGCAGGCTCCAGTTTCCAACCCGCCATCAGAGCGCGTCTCCGTACCGTTGTTTACGCTCGTAGAGCTTCTGCGCCTTGCCTTCCAGCCAGGCCAGCAGCCCGGCTTCCTCGGCCAGAATCTGCCGTAGCGGCTGCTGGAAGTAGCCACGCAAGAAGCGCAACTTGTCGCGCCGGGTCAGGCCGATGTCCAGTGCCGAGAAGTACAGCGCGGCCAGGTCCTTGTCACGCCAGCGGCGGGAGATTTTCACCCGGGTCTGGGCGCGGTGCAGGTCGATAACCGACAACTTGAAGTCATCGGCGGTCACCGCCCGGTCGGTGTGCAGCAAGAAATGGCAGATGTAGCAGTCGCGGTGGTTGACCCCGGCGCGGTGCATCATGCCGGTCATGCGCGCTACTTCGGCGATCAGCGCACGCTTGAGGCGCGGCGCGGGTGGCTGCTTGACCCAGTCGATGCTGAAGTCTTCGAGGCTGACGGTCGGTGCCAGTTCTTCAGTGACGATGAACGAATGCTGGGCAGCCGGATTATCACCGCGCTCACCATAGGCCACCGCAGTCATGGTCGGCACGCCCACTTCGTGCAGGCGCTGGATGGCCTGCCATTCCTGGCCGGCGCCGAGCACCGGCAGCTTGGCGGTGAACAGGTTCTTGAAGATCTCGCCCCAGCCGATGCCACGGTGGATCTTGACGAAATAGCCACGGCCTTCGACTTCGGTGCGCAGGGTACGGCGGCCTTCCAGCTCGCGGTACACCTCGCCTTGCAGGGCCTCGACGGCCTCGAAGGCATCGCGCCCGGCCCACAGGCGTTTGAACGGCTCAGCCAGTATCAGTTTCATGCGCGCTCCTGCGCCAGGATCACGTCGGCGGCATGCTCGGGCATGCTGTAGAGGTCGGCGCTGTCGGCAAACGCCAGGCCATTGCGCGCCCACTCGGCGCGAGCGTTACCCTCTTCGAGCATGCGCTGCAGGTAGCGGTTGAGCTGCTCCTGTTCGAACGGCTCATCGAGCACCAGGCCGCTGTCGGCTTCGGCGATGTAATGGGCATAGCCGCACACGGCCGAAACCAGTACCGGCAGCCCGGCGACCAGCGCTTCGAGCAGCACGGTGCCGGTGTTTTCGTTGTAGGCCGGGTGGATCAGCAGGTCGGCGCCGAGCAGAAAGCGCGGGATATCGCTGCGGCCCTTGAGGAACTGCACCTGGTCGCTCAGCCCGAGGGTTGCGCTTTGCAGCTGGAACACCTTGGGGTCGTCCTGGCCGATGACCATCAAGCGCGTGCGCTTGCGCAAGGACGACGGCAAGGCGGCCAGGGCCTTGAGGCTGCGGTCGACACCCTTGGTCTTGAAGCCGGAGCCAATCTGCACCATCAGCAGTTGATCATCCTCAAGGCCGAACTCACGACGGAATTCGGCGCGGATCTCGGCGGCATTGGCCGGCGCGCGGCGGTCCTGGCTGATGCCAGGTGGCAGCAAATGGAAGCGCTCGATCGGTGTCTGGTAATGCTTGATGAACAGCGGCTGCTGGACTTCGGAGATCATCAGGATCTCGGTCTTGGCATCCTTGGCGAACACCGCCCGCTCGTACTCGGCAAAGTGCCGGTAGCGGCCCCAGCGCCGGTACAGCGAGTTGCGCAGGTTCTGCGCCTTGTCTTCGAAGCAGCCGTCGGCGGCGTAGTAAACGTCCAGCCCGGGCATCTTGTTGAAGCCGATCAGGCGGTCAACCGGGCGCTTGGCCAGGTCCGCTTCCATCCAGGCACTGAGTTTCTCGTTGCGCCGATGGTTGAACAGCGCCTTGACCGGTGCCACCAGCACTTCGAAGCCCTCGGGCACATCGCCTTCCCAGATCAGCGTGTAGACGCGGATCTGGTGACCGCGACGCTGACACTCCAGGGCAATGCGCATGAAGTCACGCTGCAGGCCGCCGAAGGGAAAATACTTGTATAGAACAAAAGCCAGTTGCATCAACGAACATCCTCAGCCAGCAGCAACGCGCGCAATTGGCTCGCCACACGCTCGGGATTCAGGCGAGTGAAGCACAGTGGCCACTCGCGTTTGAGATCGAACCGGCGCTGGTCATCAGCGCTCGGCTTGTAGGTACATTTTTTTTGCAGGCACGGCGCGCAGGCAAAATCGCTGGCGATATGCACCTGGGACTTGCCATAGGCACCGGTGAGGCCCGGGTTGGTCGGGCCGAACAGTGACAGGGTCGGTACATCCAGTGCTGCCGCCAGGTGACCGAGGCCGGTATCCACGGCAATGCAGGCCTTGGCTGCGGCCAGTACGCGGGCGACTCCGACCAGGTTCAACTTGGGCAACACCTGGCAGTTGCTCAGGCCCTTGGCAATGCGCTCGGCTCGCGCCTGCTCGGCCGGGTTGCCCCACGGCAGGCGTACCTGCAGGCCTTGCTGGCCGAGGCGTTCGGCCAACTGACGCCAGTAGGCTTCCGGCCAGTGCTTGGTCGCCCAGGTGGTGCCGTGCAGGAACACCACGAACGGCGCCGCCGGCGGCAACTGCAGGCGGTTGAGGTCCAGGCCGTAATCGCCCAGACCAGCCGGCAGGTTGTAGCCCAGAGCGAGGGCGAACAGCTGGCGCACCCGCTCCACCGCATGCTGGCCGCGCTCCACCGACAAACGCCGGTCGTAGAAGCGGCTCGCCAGCCCTTCACGGGCCGAGTAACGGTCCATGCCGGCCACCGGCGCCTTGACGTAACGGGTCAGCCAGGCGGATTTGACCAGACCCTGGGCGTCGATCACCAGGTCATACTTGCTCTCGCGCAGACGCTGTTTGAACTGGCGCCACTCGCCGCTCTTGAAGGTCTGCCAGAGGTTCTTGCGCCAGCGACGAATGGCCACCGAGATGATCTTGTCCACCGCTGGATGCCAGCTGGGGATCTCGGCAAAGCCTTCTTCGACCACCCAGTCGAAGCGGATGCCGGGGATTGCCCGGGCGGCGTCGGTCAGCGCCGGCAGCGCGTGGATCACATCGCCCAGGGACGAGGTCTTGATCAGCAGTACCCGCACTTAGTCGACCTCGGCCATGACGTCGATCAGGTTCGGGCCGTTCAGGCGCTGCAGCGCAGCCTCCACGGCTTCCGGCTCCAGTTGACGCAAGCAGTTGTAATGGCCGAATCGGCAGGTACGGTCGAAACAGGGGCTGCAGTCCAGGCCCAGGCGCACCACCTCGACCTGATCGGCCAGGGGCGGAGTGAAGCCCGGCGAGGTCGAGCCGTAGACCGCCACCAGTGGACGGTTCAGCGCGGCGGCCACATGCATCAGCCCGGAGTCGTTGGACACCACCGCATTGCTGCACGACAGCAGGTCGATGGCTTCGGCCAGCGAGGTCTCGCCGCTGAGGTTGCTGGCTTCTTCGCGCAGCCCCGGAATCAAGCGGGCACGAATGGCCTCGCCGACGGCGTGGTCGTTCTTCGAGCCGAACAGCCAGACTTGCCAGCCTTCGCGGATCTTGGTCTCGGCAACCTTGGCGTAATGCTCCGACGGCCAGCGTTTGGCTTCACCGAACTCGGCACCGGGGCACAGCGCCAATACCGGGCGGTCCAGGCTCAGGCCGAACTTGGCCAGGGCGGCGTCGCGGCTCTGCGCTTGAATCTGCAGGCTCGGGCGCGGGTACGGCTGCGCCAGCTCGGCACCAGCCGGGTAGGCCAAGGCCATGAAGCGCTCGATCATCAGCGGGTACTTGGCCTTGTCGAGCTTGCGCACGTCGTTGAGCAGGCCGAAACGCAGCTCGCCGCGCCAGCCGGTGCGCTTGGGGATGCCGGCAAAGAACGGCACCAGCGCCGATTTCAGCGAGTTGGGCAGCAGGATCGCCTGGTCGTACTGGCCGGCCAGGGATTTGCCGATACGCCGACGCGTAGCCAGTTCGAGCGCGCCGTGGCCGAGCGGGAAGCTCAAGGCCTGACGCACTTCGGGCATGCGCTCGAGGATCGGCCGGCTCCACTCGGGTGCCAGCACATCGATCACACATTCCGGGTGACGCTGCTTCAGGCACTGGAACAAAGTCTGCGCCATTACCATGTCGCCCACCCAGCTGGGGCCAATGATCAAAATTCTCATGCTTTATCCAGAAACGATCAGGGAGGCTGCAAACTGTCCGCAAACAGCCTGGCCTCCCCTCTTTATATTCAGGCTATATGTCGACCAGTGTACGCCACTCGGGCTGTACTGTGGTCGTGGCAGGCGTCCTGATGCCTGAACCGCCTGGCCGATGTATCAACTCAAGCCCAGCTCCGACCAGATCCGCCGCACCTCCTGGCGCTCCTGAACGAACTGTCCGGCATCGATCACCCCGGCCTGCTTCTGCAGGGCCTGGCGGTGCGCGGCGGAACGGAACGCCTTGTACACCTCGCGCAGCAGCACGGCATCGCTGGCGGGCATCAGCCCGGCCTGCTCGAGCTCTTCGAGGATGCGGATATTGTCGGTCCAGCGCAGCAGCGCCGGATGGTCGTGAGACCAGGCCAAAGCGGCGTATTGCACCATAAATTCGATATCGACGATACCACCGGCATCCTGCTTGATATCGAAGGGCACACCGGCATCGAAGGCGTTGGCCGCCGTCCCGGCGGCGCTGAGCTTGGTGCCGAGGTTGTCGCGCATCTTGGCGCGCATCTCGCTGACCTCGGCCTGCAGCTTGGGCAGGTCGCGCGCCTGGCCGAGAATGCGTGCACGCACGGTCTCGAACGCCGAACCCACCTGCGGGCAACCGACCAGCACCCGGGCGCGAACCAGGGCCTGATGCTCCCAGGTCCAGGCTTCGTTTTGCTGGTAACGCTCAAAGGCGCCCAGCGAGCTGACCAACAAACCTGAGGCACCCGAGGGGCGCAGGCGCATATCAACGTCGTAGAGCTGGCCGGAGTTGGTCTGGGTGGTCAGCAGGTGAATAATGCGCTGGCCCAGGCGGGTGAAGAACTGCGCGCTGTCGATCGGCTTGGCACCGTCGGTTTCGGCCTGCGGGTCACCGTCGTGGATGAATACCAGGTCCAGGTCCGAGCCGTGGCCCAGCTCGATGCCACCCACCTTGCCGTAGCCGACAATAATGAAGCCCGGGTCGCACAGGCTGCCGTCGCTGCGCTTGGGCTGGCCGTGACGGCTCACGGTCTGGCGCCAGGCCAGGGCCAGCACCTGGTTGAGGATGGCTTCGGCCAGCCAGGTCAGGTAGTCGCTGACTTTCATCAACGGCAGGTTGCCGGCGATTTCCGAAGCGGCCACGCGCAGGCTGTGGGCCAGCTTGAAGTGGCGCAGGGCTTCCATTTGCTGTTCAAGGTCGTCTTCGGGGATGCGCGTCAGCCGCTCGCGCAACTCGGCGGCCAGTTCCGGGGCCTGCGGCGGGCTGAACAGGCGGCCTTCGTTGAGCAGCTCGTCGAGCAGCAGCGGGAAACGGGTGATCTGTTCGGCGATCCACGGGCTGGCGGCGCACAGGGTCAGCAGGCGGCGCAGCGCCCCGGGGTTTTCGGTGAGCAGCACCAGGTAGGCCGAACGCCGGGCTACGGCTTCGACCAGCGGCAACACCCGCTCCAGCACCAGGTCCGGATCGGCGTGCTCCACCGCCTGGGCCAGCAAACGTGGGATAAAGGCATCCAGACGCTCACGCCCCAGGCGCTGCATGGCCCGCAACTGCGGGCTGACGCGCAGGCCGGCAAGCTGCTTGAGGGCTTTTTCCGGGTCGGCGAAACCGGCGTCCTGCAACTGACGGCAGGCGGCCTCTTCATTCTGGGCTTCTTCCCACAGCGGCAGCCATTCGCCGCCGACGATCACTTCACCTTCTTCATTCTCGTCTTCGTCCGGGTCGGCAATCACCTGACGGAAGTGCCAGTCGATACGCCCACGCCAGTGCATCAGCTGGGCATGGAAGCTCGGCCAGTCGGCAAAGCCGAGCATGAAGGCGATGCGCGCGCGGTCCAGTTCGTCGTCCGGGAGCATCTGGGTCTGGCGGTCGGCAATCGCCTGGATCGCGTGTTCGGTGTAACGCAGGAACTCATAGCCTTCACGCAGCTCGGCAATCACCGCCGCTGGCAGGTAGCCCTGCCCTTCGAGGGTCGACAGCACCTTGAGCAACGGCCGTTGTTGCAGGCTCAGGTCGCGCCCGCCGTGAATCAGCTGGAAGGCCTGGGCGATAAACTCGACTTCGCGGATGCCGCCGGCACCCAGCTTGATGTTCTCGGCCATGCCCTTGCGCCGCACTTCCTGCTGGATCAGCTGCTTCATGGTGCGCAGCGCTTCGATCGCCGAGAAGTCCAGGTACCGCCGGTAGACGAAGGGCCGCAGCATATCCAGCAGTTGCGCACCGGCGACCTGGTCGCCAGCCACCACCCGCGCCTTGATCATCGCGTAGCGTTCCCAATCGCGGCCCTGGTCCTGGTAATACTGCTCCAGGGCATTGAAGCTGAGCACCAGGGCGCCGGCCGAACCGTAAGGGCGCAGGCGCATGTCGACACGGAACACAAAACCGTCGACGGTGATCGGGTCCAGGGCCTTGATCAAGCGCTGGCCCAGGCGGGTGAAGAACTCCTGGTTATCCAGCGAGCGCTTGACCCCTTCAGTCTCGCCGCCTTCAGGGAAGGCGAAGATCAGGTCGATGTCCGACGACAGGTTCAGTTCCACCGCGCCGAGCTTGCCCATGCCCAGCACCACCATGTGCTGCGGCTGGCCGCTGCGGTGGCCGATCGGAGTGCCGAACTGCTGGCAATGGCGCGGGTACAGCCAGTTGTAGGCCTGGTCGATAGAAGCGTCGGCAAGGTCGGACAGGTCGCGGCAGGTCTGCACCAGGTCGGCCTGGCGGGTCAGGTCGCGCCAGATGATCCGCACCTGCTGGCGGCTGCGCTGGCGGCGCAGGTTGCGCGCCAGTTCGTCTTCGCTCTCGGCAGCCTGGGTGGCGGCAGCGATCTGCGCGCACAGCGCACCTGGGGCAAATGCCCGGTCGAGCTCGCCACTGGCGGCCAGATCAACCAGCATCGCCGGGTCGCGCAGCACCTGTTCAAGGACGAAATCACTGGCCGCAGTCACCCGGGCAAACTGCGCCCAGCGCTCGGCGTTCCAGCCTTCAACAGACAATTCGGGGAGCTGGGCGACAGCCGCACGAAACGATTGCTCGTTACGGCTGACCAAGGCAGTGAGGGTGGCCGGCAGTTCGGCCAGCAAAGGCAGGCTCATGGTCTATCCTTGATCGGCGAGAAAAGATTGGCGAGTGGGAGCGGGCTTGCCCCGCGATTGGGCTTTTTCAGGAAAATCGCTTCGCGGGGCAAGCCCGCTCCTACCGACCACTGCTGGACTGTCGTACAAAAGTTAGAAATAGCTGTAAAAACTGATTTTCTGGCAGAAACCATCGCAGCAAACCTTTTCTTAACTTGTTTTTAACCACCGGTATCGATTTTTCCCACAACCCGAACAGCGGCCACGAGCCATTTTTGTGTAGTTTTACTACTGCCCGATCACCTCAAAAGCATGAAATGGTGATTCATTTGTAGTAAAACTACACAACGCCGGTACACTCTCCGGTAATCCAAGAATTTCATGTCGTCTGCCCAAAAGGCCAGTCGCAAACTCAGGCAACCGATTCTGGAAGCCTTTCCGCCCTGGAGCAAGCCATGCAAGACCTCGATCCCGTCGAAACCCAGGAATGGCTGGACGCCCTGGAGTCGGTTCTCGACAAAGAAGGCGAAGACCGCGCTCACTACCTGATGACCCGTATGGGCGAGCTGGCCACCCGTAGTGGCTCTCAGCTGCCATATGCCATCACCACGCCATACCGCAACACCATCCCCGTAACCCACGAAGCACGCATGCCTGGCGACCTGTTCATGGAACGCCGCATTCGCTCGTTGGTACGTTGGAACGCGCTGGCCATGGTGATGCGCACCAACCTGAAAGACTCGGATCTGGGCGGCCACATCTCCAGCTTCGCCTCCAGCGCCACCCTGTATGACATCGGCTTCAACTACTTCTTCCAGGCCCCGACCGACGAGCACGGCGGCGACCTGATCTACTTCCAGGGTCACGCTTCGCCAGGCGTCTACGCCCGTGCGTTCATGGAAGGCCGGATCACCGAAGACCAAATGAACAACTTCCGTCAGGAAGTCGATGGCAAGGGCCTGTCGTCCTACCCACACCCATGGCTGATGCCTGACTTCTGGCAGTTCCCGACCGTTTCCATGGGTCTGGGCCCGATCCAGGCGATCTACCAGGCGCGTTTCATGAAGTACATGGAAAGCCGTGGCTACATCCCTGCCGGCAAGCAGAAGATCTGGTGCTTCATGGGCGACGGCGAGTGTGACGAGCCGGAATCCCTGGGCGCAATCTCGCTGGCTGGCCGCGAGAAGCTGGACAACCTGATCTTCGTCATCAACTGCAACCTGCAGCGCCTCGACGGCCCGGTTCGCGGCAACGGCAAGATCATCCAGGAACTCGAAGGTGTGTTCCGTGGCGGTGGCTGGAACGTCAACAAAGTGGTCTGGGGCCGTTTCTGGGACCCGCTGCTGGCCAAGGACGTCGACGGCATCCTGCAACGCCGCATGGACGAAGTCATCGACGGCGAGTACCAGAACTACAAGGCCAAGGACGGCGCGTTCGTCCGTGAGCACTTCTTCAACACTCCAGAGCTCAAGGCCATGGTCGAAGACCTGTCCGACGACGAGATCTGGAAGCTCAACCGTGGTGGTCACGACCCGTACAAGGTCTATGCGGCCTACCACCAGGCGGTCAACCACAAAGACCAGCCGACCGTCATCCTGGCCAAGACCATCAAGGGTTACGGCACCGGTGCTGGCGAAGCCAAGAACACCGCGCACAACACCAAGAAGGTCGACGTCGACAGCCTGCGTCACTTCCGCGATCGTTTCGACATCCCGGTCAAGGACGAAGAGCTGGAAAACCTGCCGTTCTTCAAACCTGAAGAAGGCAGCGCCGAGGCCCGTTACCTGGCCGAGCGCCGCAGCGCCCTGGGTGGCTTCGTGCCGCAGCGCCGCGCGAAGAGCTTCAGCATCCCGACGCCGCCACTGGAAACCCTGAAGGCGATCCTCGACGGCTCGGGCGACCGTGAAATCTCCACCACCATGGCCTTCGTGCGGATCCTCGCGCAACTGGTCAAGGACAAGGAAATCGGCCAGCGCATCGTCCCGATCATCCCGGACGAAGCCCGCACCTTCGGTATGGAAGGCATGTTCCGCCAGCTGGGCATCTACTCGTCCGTCGGCCAGCTCTACGAGCCAGTCGATAAAGACCAGGTGATGTTCTACCGCGAAGACAAGAAGGGCCAGATCCTCGAAGAAGGCATCAACGAAGCGGGTGCCATGTCCTCCTTCATCGCTGCCGGTACTTCGTACTCGAACCACAACCAGCCGATGCTGCCGTTCTACATCTTCTACTCGATGTTCGGCTTCCAGCGTATCGGCGACCTGGCCTGGGCCGCTGGCGACAGCCGCACCCGTGGCTTCCTGATCGGCGGTACCGCCGGCCGTACCACCCTCAACGGTGAAGGCCTGCAGCACGAAGACGGTCACAGCCACATGCTGGCCGCGACCATCCCGAACTGCCGCACCTATGATCCGACCTACGGCTACGAGCTGGCGGTGATCATCCAGGACGGCATGAAGAAGATGACCGAAGAGCAACAGGACGTCTTCTACTACATCACCGTGATGAACGAGTCCTACCAGCAGCCAGCCATCCCGGCCGGTGTCGAGGAAGGCATCATCAAGGGTATGTACCTGCTCGAGGAAGACACCCGCGAAGCTGCACACCACGTTCAGTTGCTGGGCTCCGGCACCATCCTGCGTGAAGTGCGCGAAGCGGCGAAGATCCTGCGTGAAGAGTTCAACGTTGGCGCCGACGTCTGGAGCGTTACCAGCTTCAACGAACTGCGTCGCGACGGCCTGGCCGTAGAGCGCAGCAACCGCCTCAAGCCTGGTCAGAAACCTCAGGTTACCTACGTCGAAGAGTGCCTGGCTGGCCGCAAGGGCCCGGTCATCGCCTCCACCGACTACATGAAGCTGTTCGCCGAACAGATTCGCCAGTGGGTACCGAGCAAAGAGTTCAAAGTCCTGGGTACCGATGGCTTCGGTCGCAGCGACAGCCGCAAGAAGCTGCGTCACTTCTTCGAAGTCGACCGTCACTTCGTGGTGCTGGCTGCCCTGGAAGCCTTGGCTGACCGTGGCGATATCGAACCTAAGGTCGTGGCTGAAGCCATCACCAAGTTCGGCATCGACCCGGACAAACGCAACCCACTGGACTGCTGAGGAGTATTTTTAAGTGAGCGAACTCATTCGCGTACCTGACATCGGCAGCGGTGAAGGTGAAGTCATCGAGCTGTTCGTCAAAGTTGGCGACCGTATCGAAGCCGACCAGAGCATCCTGACCCTGGAATCGGACAAGGCGAGCATGGAAATCCCTGCTCCCAAGGCCGGTGTGGTCAAGAGCCTGAAGGTCAAGCTGGGCGACCGCCTGAAAGAAGGCGACGAACTGCTGGAACTGGAAGTCGAGGGCGCCGCTGCTGCGGCCCCTGCGGCTGCCCCTGCCGCAGCACCTGCTGCCGCGGAAAAACCTGCTGCTGCCGAGGCCCCTGCGGCCCCGGCCGCTGCACCGGCGGCTGCCACTGTCCAGGACATTCATGTTCCGGACATCGGCTCCTCGGGCAAGGCCAAGATCATCGAGCTGCTGGTCAAGGTTGGCGACACGGTCGAAGCCGACCAGTCGCTGATCACCCTGGAATCCGACAAGGCCTCGATGGAAATCCCGTCGCCGGCTGCCGGCGTGGTGGAAAGCATCGGCGTCAAGCTGGAAGACGAAGTCGGCACTGGCGACTTCATCCTCAAGCTCAAGGTCCAGGGCGCCGCCGCGCCAGCAGCAGCGCCTGCCGCTGCGGCTCCGGCCAAGGCTGAAGCTGCGCCCGCCGCAGCCGCCCCTGCGCCAGCTGCCAAAGCCGAGACCGCACCTGCTCCTGCTGTTGCCCCTGCGGCAAACGGTGCCAAGGTGCATGCCGGCCCTGCCGTGCGTCAGCTGGCCCGTGAATTCGGCGTCGAGCTGAGCGCCGTCGCTGCCAGCGGCCCGCACGGTCGTGTGCTCAAGGAAGACGTACAGGTTTACGTCAAGGCCATGATGCAGAAGGCCAAGGCAGCTCCAGCCGCCGGTGCAACCGGTGGTGCTGGTATTCCGCCGATCCCGGAAGTCGATTTCAGCCGTTTCGGCGAAATCGAAGAAGTGCCGATGACCCGCCTGATGCAAGTTGGCGCCACCAACCTGCACCGCAGCTGGCTGAACGTGCCGCACGTGACCCAGTTCGACAGCGCCGACATCACCGAGCTGGAAGCTTTCCGCGTAGCCCAGAAGGCCGTGGCCGAGAAGGCTGGCGTCAAGCTGACCGTGCTGCCCCTGCTGCTCAAGGCCTGCGCCCACCTGCTCAAGGAACTGCCGGACTTCAACAGCTCGCTGGCCCCTAGCGGCAAGGCGATCATCCGCAAGAAGTACGTCAACATCGGCTTCGCGGTTGATACCCCGGACGGCCTGCTGGTCCCTGTGATCAAGAACGTCGACCAGAAGAGCCTGCTGCAACTGGCTGGCGAAGCTGCTGCCCTGGCGGAAAAAGCCCGGACCAAGAAGCTCTCGGCCGACGACATGCAAGGCGCCTGCTTCACCATCTCCAGCCTCGGCCACATTGGCGGCACCGGCTTCACGCCGATCGTCAACGCGCCGGAAGTGGCGATCCTCGGTGTGTCCAAGGCGACCATCCAGCCAGTCTGGGACGGCAAAGCCTTCCAGCCGAAGCTGATGCTGCCACTGTCGCTGTCCTACGATCACCGCGTGATCAACGGTGCAGCTGCTGCGCGCTTCACCAAGCGCCTGGGCGACCTGCTGACCGACATCCGCACCATGCTCCTGTAATTGCTGTTTCCTGTCTCCCCTGCCGGGGAGACAGGCTCCCTTTTCGAGCTGCCACGCTCGTACCTCAACCCCGTCATTTTGGCGGGGCTTTTTTTTGGAACATCGCGGCGTGCCCTTAACGCGTCACTTTCCAGGAATTTTCAGAACCTATCGTGACGACGTCGCCCAACGGCAGGCTCCGGCTCAGCATTCCAGGAATTTCACTGACAAGGTCGTCAGCAAACATCGGCCTGGAACGCAACAGACACAGCGTCCGCAAACGCCGCAAGTCCGGCAACGCCTCATTGATAACGTCATTGAAGACACCCGGGCCGCCAATGTATGAGATTTTCCTCATATAGGTGTAGAAGGCGCGGTCTGATGCCTGTCCAGCGATGGGACGGGGGGCGCGGTAGATCGCCTTGAGGCCTTGGTAGCGTTCGAAACTTTTTGCTGAGATCGCCTCAAGGGTTGGATTACCTTTTTGTGCAGCAAAGCAACTGGTATTGAAACCGGTATCCAGATTCAACGCGCCATTACTGACAGGCCTACCAACCGCCAAGCCATCAGCGGTTGTTTTGATCGCTACGCTGCCCCAATTGCTGTTCAGCGAGTCATCGACATCCAGATACAGCCCGCCGTGATACTTCAACAGCGGATAACGCAATACGTCACTGGCCGATGAAAAATTTCTGGCCACACCACCGTTGCCATCGATCGCCGCCCGGTACTGCTCAAAATAACGGCTGTCCTTGAACGCTGGATAAAAGTCCGAGGTTTCCAGTTCGACAAGTTCGACCGTGGGTGCATGCTCCTGCAGAGCGGCCTTGTTTAGCTTGAACACTTCCGGGTGTTCGCTGGAAAGATAGAGTTTTAGCGTATAGGGCCGAGCCCCCTGCTGGGCGCGCGTTGCGTTGGACTCCATGTTCTGGAGTAGCTCAAGCTTGATGGCGCGATCGCCAATCCAGATGCTGTAGATCTGCGCGGGGATGTCCAAGTCTCCCGGAAGGTTCAGCATTGTAAAATCGAAGGGGAGTTCAATATCAATGTCCAGCGCTTTGAGCGTTGCCATGCGTTCAGCATTAAACACCTCACCCCCTGGCTCTACCTCCTGCATACCATCAGCCTGCGGGCGGTAGAACCGGTCATCAACAGCCTCCCAGACGTTGGTTTCTCTGTTCAACTTGACGCTACGAAAGGCGTTTTCACCCAGATCGTAGCCGACATCAGTTACGTGGCCTGAAATCACGGCCCCGTAAGAGATGCTCGATGCAAAACCCAACCTTACATGCTGGCGGACTGCAGGGTCTTCGACTACTGGCTGTCCGCCTTTCAGACTGATTCGCTGCCACTCCCCTCCGGCGCCCAGACGCCGTAATGAAAATAGCGAACCGCCCGCCTCGCCCTCTGGCCGAATGACCTGTACCAGTTGCCTGCCGGTGGTTTTAACAGCAATGCGATAGACCTGTTCGCCGTGGCGTACATACCAATTTTTACCGTCGACTCGATAAACCCCATCAGCATCCATCGCAACGTCATTGAGAGTTTCCTCGGGTACGGACCAAGGCTCCCGAGGCACAATGTCATTTTTGAATGCGGCAAAAGGATCCTCCGGGTCGGCCGTGCCAGTGCCCAGCGCACACAACAGATCCAGCGTCCCATAGAAGGTTGTCCACGCCCCTTGCTTGCGCTCTGCGAGCGTATCGCCATTGACCGTTTGTTCGATCCCCAGGCCAAGCATTGCCGCAGAGGCGGCCCCCGCCAGCAAACCCAGCGGCCAGCTAGCCGGTACCATCGGCAACGTCACCTGCACAAACGCAGAGATTGCTTTGATCCACAGCTGCTCATTGAGCTCGCCATTGGAGGTAATCAGTGTGTCAGCGTCGCGGTACTGGCGTTGTTGTATCTGTCTGGCCAGGTGATCGAATATATCGCCGATGATCGGCAAGTCGCTTCGATCTATCGTACTGCCAGGCTTCCAGCGGCCATCGGCCAACCCGCTCAACGCACTGTCCACGCCCGAATAGGTGGTGCCGTCCTGGCGCAAGTACAACGAAAAGTGTGCGGCCAGTTGCTTGCGCGTGGAGGTGTCCTTGACCTGTTCAAGCACCCAGGCGTCTAACAACTCGGTAGAGTCAAAGCTGATCAACCTGGCATTGTCCAAGTCCGCCAGGTACAGAAACTGCCGGGTGTTGCCCAACACAAAATGCAGAATATCGGTGGAGGCATAACCGTACAGGTCGAAGCACCTGACCGACGACGCCCCTGTCCGTATGCGCGTAGCACGCAATTGCGCCAGGGTAAGATTGGACATGGATTGCTGTCTGGGCAGCGCAAACGCCATCAATGCCTGGAAATCCGCCTGCGGCAGTTGCCCCTGGCGCAACGCGGCGCGACACGCTGCGATAAAGCGCCCCTTGAGCAATGCCCTATAGTCAGCGCGGTGCACTTCCCAGAAGCCATCGAGCCTGGCCTTGTACTCGGTGTAAAAATCCCGGGTCCAGTCCAGCGCCATCAACCGCGAAGGCAGCAAGCGAAACTCATTGTGCAGACCATAACCGTTGCTGCTGTTCGGCCCCTCGGTATAAATACCGGCGTTCAGGTCCAGGGAACCTGGCCCGCTCCCCTGGTCGTCTGCCGTAAAGTTGGCAAGCGCCAGTTGCGTGAGCGTCAATGAACGACTGGGTTTTCCGGGATGCTCCCACCCGCTGAAGGTTTTGTCGCTGCTGACACTGCCATTGAAGTAATGAAGATAGACACGATCAGGGTTGATCTCCTGGCCGGTCAGCGTCTTGATCTGCTCTTTCATATATTGGCGCCCCAGCGCATAAATATCCGGGGCTGCTTGAAGCGTTTTCAGAGCCAATTCGGTATAAGCCCTGGCGTTCGGGTTCTGGTACTTGGCCAACAGGGCGCTGACACGCAAGCGATCCTGCAAGTCGACAGCCTTGTCCAGGTCGGTACTTATGGGCTGGCTTCGCCGCTTGTTGATCCTGACCTGATAGGCGATGTTGTCTTTTTGCCGCGTCACCAATAGCGCCACCAGCGCGCTGAACGCTGGTGTGGAAACCTTGCGCGCCGCCAGGCGTATTGCTGATAGATCGAAACTCTCGGTATCGCCGTAGCGGCGCAAAAATCTCGAATGCTCAAGCGGCAAGCTGTTCTCCAAGCGCAGCCGGCCTGCACTATCGCTGAACGAGTTTTGCACATGCCGCCCTAATTCGGCTCCAGACTCAAAAGATTGCCAAGTCTGTCCAAACTGCATCAGGACCACGTCATCCTGGGTGACGAACATGTCATCAACGGTCTCATTGGCTAAAACAAATAGCCCGGATAGCAGTATCGGCTTAGTTTGAGTTTCAGTGGGGATGGCCAGTAGAAACACTGAAGGCGGCGGTTGCTGAGCCGCATACAAGCGTTCAACCAGCGCCCGCGCCTGGGGCGACAACGTGCTTTGCTGCGCGACCACCTGCATTTGCGCCGCGAGTAACTTCGCCAGTTGCTCCGAATGCGAGACTGACGGCTCGCTGTGCACCTGAGGCGAATCCCAGAAATGCTGCAATTGGCGCAAATAGCCGTTCAGGCTGAACGACTCTTCATACAGCGGCTGCTGGCTCAGGAACGTATTCAAACGGATTTCGGAAAGAGCCAACTGGCGCAGCCAGCTGGGCGGAGCGTCAAGGACCTGCTCGGGAGTCTGTGGCGAATTCATGAGTGTGCTGCCCATGCTATGAATGAGCAGGAACCTTCACGCCTCGGGCTTGCCGGACGGTGCTATCTATTTATCGAGTCATTATCAGTAACGGCAGCGCTGAAGAAATCACCCGTCCTGCCGACACAGTTAGCACGGAGGTCTCTGTATCGCTTGTCAGCCTCAAGCGCATGATGCAACCTTGCCGACACGCGTAGTAGCAGATTGCTCTATTTGCGCGAACAGCCTTCTTGAAGCGAGCTCTCGATGAAAAGCCAACCTGATGCCGCCAGCCGTATGGTGGCCGAGGTCGTGACGCAGTTGCCCGTGCCCTCGCGGCTCGGGATGCTGCGTTTCGAGCGGCTGAACGAGGCGAGCTGGGCGCTGCTCTACCTTGATCCTGGTTGTGAACGGCAATTTGGCCTGGCCGCAGTCGAGCTCTGCGCCCTGGTCGGCTCGCCCTATGCCAGCCTCATGGAGCCCGAAGCGCGCTACAAACTGCACGATGCCATTCAGTTGCAACTGGCCCAGCGCCCGCATTACCTGGTGCGCTATACCCTGCACACCGCCCAGGGCCCGCTGCACCTGCTGGAGCTGGGCGAAGCCTACAAGCAGCACAACCGCCAGTTGCTGCGCGGTTACCTGATGGTCCTCGACAGCCAGCCGGGTGACACGCCAGACCTGTCGGCCGCCGACCTCGAAACCCGCAACAGCCGCCTGCAGATCGCGTTGCAGCTCAACCAGCGGGCCCAGCAGGAACAGCTCGAGCACCTGGAGCGGGTACGTGCCCAGCAGGACCTGATCCTGCACCTGGCCCGCCATCGCTACAGCGCCAGCAATTCGCTGCTCGAAGCCGCCGAACTGATCACCCGCAGTGCCTGCGAGATCTACAAGATCGACTGCGCGAGCATCTGGTACCTGGAAGACCAGCACCTGCAACCAATCTCGGCGTTCTACCGAGACACCCAGGAATACCGCCTGCCCGAGCCGATCGACGCCAGTCGCTTTCCCGACTACCTCGAAGCCCTGCACACCAGCCGCGCCATCGACGCCCACAACGCCACCCACGACCCGCGCACCCGGGAAATGGCCGAGAGCCTGCGCCCGCGCGACATCAACGCCATGCTCGACGCCAGTATCCGCATCGATGGCCAGGTGGTCGGGGTATTGTGCCTGGAGCAAACCGGCTCGGCGCGCGCCTGGCAAACCGATGAAATAGCCTTTGCCGGCGAGCTGGCCGACCAGTTCGCCCAGGTCATCAACAACCACAACCGGCGCACCGCGACCAACGCCCTGCACCTGTTCCAGCGCGCCGTCGAGCAAAGCGCCAACGCCTTTTTGCTGGTCAACCGCGACGGCGTGGTCGAGTACGTCAACCCAAGCTTTACCGCCATTACCCAGTACAGCACCGATGAAGTCCACGGCCACCGCCTGTCGGAACTGCCGGCGCTGGAAAACTTGAGCGAACTGCTGTTCGACGCGCCGTCCAGCCTGGCCATGGGCAACAGCTGGCAGGGCGAATTCAAGAGCCGGCGCAAGAACCTCGAGCCCTACTGGGGCCAGCTGTCGATTTCCAAGGTGTTCGGCGACAACCGCGAACTGACCCATTACATCGGCATCTACGAAGACATCACCCAGAGCAAGCTGGCCCAGCAGCGCATCGAGCGCCTGGCCTATACCGACAACCTGACCAGCCTGGGCAATCGCCCGGCGTTCATCCGCAACCTCGACGAGCGCTTCGCCCGCGACAGCGACAGCCCGATCAGCCTGCTGCTGGTGGACATCGACAACTTCAAGCGGATCAACGACAGCCTCGGCCACCAGACCGGCGACAAGCTGCTGATCAGCCTGGCCCGGCGCCTGCGCAACAGCCTGAGCCCCGGCGGCAGCCTGGCGCGCTTTGCCAGCAACGAATTCGCCGTGCTGCTCGAAGACACCGACCTGGAGGGCGGCCAGCAGGTTGCCCAGCAACTGCTGCGCACCCTCGACAAGCCGATGTTCGTCGACAACCAGCTGATCAACGTCACCGGCTCCGTGGGCCTTGCCTGCGCGCCGCTGCATGGCCGCGACCCGCAGACCCTGATGAAAAACGCAGGCCTGGCCCTGCACAAGGCCAAGGCCAACGGCAAGCACCAAGTCCAGGTGTTCACCGAGGCGCTGAATGCCGAAGCCAGCTACAAGCTGTTCGTCGAGAACAACCTGCGCCGCGCCCTGACCCAGAACGAACTGGACGTGTTCTACCAGCCCAAGCTGTGCCTGCGCAGTGGCCGCCTGCTGGGCCTGGAAGCGCTGCTGCGCTGGAACCATCCGGAAAAGGGCATGATCCGCCCCGACCAGTTCATCAGCGTCGCCGAAGAGACCGGGCTGATCATCCCTATCGGCAAGTGGATCGCCCGCCAGGCCTGCCGCATGAGCCAGAAGCTGCGCACCGAAGGCCTGGGTAACCTGCAGGTGGCGATCAACCTCTCGCCCAAGCAGTTTTCCGACCCCGACCTGGTCGCCTCGATCGCCAACATCCTCAAGGAGGAAGCCCTGCCCCCGCACTTGCTGGAGCTGGAGCTGACCGAGGGCCTGCTGCTGGAAGCCACCGAAGACACCCACCGCCAGCTCGACCAGCTCAAGCAACTGGGCCTGACCCTGGCCATGGACGACTTCGGCACCGGCTATTCGTCGCTGAGCTACCTGAAGAAATTCCCGATCGACATCATCAAGATCGATCGCAGCTTCATCCACGAAATCCCCGACAACCAGGACGACATGGAGATCACCTCGGCGGTGGTGGCCATGGCCCACAACCTCAAGCTCAAAGTGGTTGCCGAAGGCATCGAGACTGCCGAGCAGCTGGCATTCCTGCGTCGTCACCGCTGCGATGTCGGCCAGGGCTACCTGTTCGACCGGCCGATTCCAGGCAGTGAGCTGATCGATAAGCTCAAACGCTATCCGCGTGGCCCTATCGCCTGACAGCGGCGTTTCTCTCGGGCAATATAGAGTTCATTCAGGCCCCTTCGCGGGGCAAGCCCGCTCCTACCTTTTATCAGCAGAGGAACGATCATGGTCCTGCGCTCGGAGATTCTGGTGAACAAAAACGCCCTGCCCACTGCGGAACAGGCCCTGCCTGGCCGCGAAACGCCGATGACCCTGCCCGAGAAGCATTTCGTCTTCAAGGACACCCCGCTGCTCGGCCCGTTCTTCGAAGGCGCCATCGACTTTGCGATCTTTGGCCTGGGCTGCTTCTGGGGTGCCGAGCGGCGCTTCTGGCAACGTGAAGGCGTGGTCAGCACCGTGGTCGGCTATGCCGGCGGCTTCACCCCCAACCCGACCTACGAAGAAGTCTGCTCGGGCCTGACCGGCCACACCGAAGTGGTGCTGGTGGTGTTCGACAAGGACAAGGTCAGCTACAAAGAGCTGCTGGCGATGTTCTGGGAACTGCACAACCCGACCCAGGGCATGCGCCAGGGCAACGACGTCGGCACCCAGTACCGCTCGGTGATCTACTGCACCAGTCCCCAGCAACTGGACGAGGCTCTGGCCAGCAAGCAGGCCTACCAGGCCGAACTGAGCAAGGCCGGCTTCGGCGAAATCACCACCGAGATCGACCAGGCGCCGACCGTGTACTTCGCCGAAGCCTACCACCAGCAGTACCTGGCCAAGAACCCAGAAGGCTACTGCGGCATCGGTGGTACCGGTGTCTGCCTGCCACCGAGCCTGCAAGGCAACTGAGGGATCGACATGTCCGCACCGAGCATGACCCTGTTCCATTCGCCGGCCTCGCCGTTTGTGCGCAAGGTCCTGGTGGTGTTGCACGAAACCGGGCAAACCGACCGCGTGGCCCTGCACGCCGTCAACCTCACTCCGGTCAACCCGGTAGCCGAGCTCAACCAGGGCAACCCGGCGGGCAAGATCCCGGCCCTGCGCCTGGCCGACGGTAGCGTGCTGCACGACAGCCGGGTGATCTGCGAGTACCTCGACCTGCAGCATGTCGGTAACCCGCTGATCCCCCGTGAAGGCTGGCCGCGCTGGCACCGCCTGACCCTCGCCTCGCTGGCCGATGCGATCATGGATGCCGCGGTGCTGACGCGCTACGAGACTTTCCTGCGGCCCAAGGACAAACAATGGGACGCCTGGATCGAAGCGCAACAGGACAAGATCCGTCGTGGCCTGAGCAACCTTGAGCAGGAACACTTCGCCGAACTGGCCTCGGTGTTCGACATCGCCGCCATCGGCGTGGCCTGTGCCCTGGGTTACCTCGACCTGCGCTTCCCGGACTTCGGCTGGCGTGAGCAACAGCCGCAGCTGGCGGGGTGGTATGCGCAAGTCAGTCAGCGTGAGTCGATGCAGGCGACTGATCCTTCGGCTACCTGACATTGCCAGGGGCTGCTGTGCAGCCCATCGCCGGCAAGGCCGGCTCCCACAGTGCATCGGTGTACCGCTGACTGTGTGGGAGCTGGCTTTGCCAGCGATGCAGGCGCCGCGCATTACCAGACAGCAGAGCAATCTCATCCCCGACAAGGCCGGCGCCGACAATCACTTCTGCTGTCCACAGGCCGGCGATGTGGGTCGCCAGCACTGCACCCAATACCCTCTCCTCGCGCAAGCCACTCATGACAGTTTCACCTGGCCAACCCGATACCAGTCCAGGCGACGGGTCAGGACCATGAACACACCCAGCAGGCCGAACAGCAGCAGCGAGCCCATCAGCAGCGCGTAATCCTCGGCCGTCAGCAGGCCGTAGAGCATGCCGTAGAGCAGCGCCAGGCCCAGGGCAAAGCCCATGCCGCGAAACACGCTGTGCAGCACGTGGCACAGGTAGAAGCCGATCAGCAACACGCAGCCCCCCGCCGACAACGCATAGGCCTTGGCAAAGCCCAGGTGCTCGGACAACGACAGCAACAGCAGGTAGAAGAACGCCAGGGCCACGCCCACCAGGCCGTACTGGATCGGGTGCACGCTGAGGCCCTTGAGCACTTCGAAGAGGAAAAAGCCGGCAAAGGTCAGGGCAATGAACAGCAATGCATATTTGATTGCCCGTTCGCTTTTGAGGTACTGGTCCACCGGGTCGACGAAGCTGACGCCGAAGGCACGCCCATTGAAATCATTGCACTGCTCGTTGACCACGCACTGGGTCAAGGCGTCTTCGAGGTTGGTGGAGAAGAACGAGGTTTGCCAGCGCGCCGAAAAACCACCGGCATCGACCTTGCGGCTGCTTGGCAGGTAGTTACCGTCGAAGCTTGGGTGCGGCCAGTTGGCGGCCATGCTTACCGTAGTGCTGCGGCCCATCGGCAGCACGTGCAGCTGTCCGGTGCCTTGCAGGCTGAGGTCGAACGCGTAATTGAGCACGGCCTCGGCCTTGCCATCGATGCCCGGCAACAGCGCATGGACGCCACCGCTCATCCAGCTCAGCTTGGTACCGGCGGCAAAGTCCAGACGCTGCTCGTTGAGCTGCAGTTGCAGGCCTTTTTCGATGCCGCGGATGTCGCTGATGCCCACCACCAGGAACGCCGGATCGAAGCGGTAGTCGGCAAAGTCCTCGGTAATCCCCCAGTTGGCCGGAATCTTGAATTGGCCACTGATGTGATTGTCGGCGTGGAACAGGCGCGCCTCATAGATACCGCGCGAACGCAGTTCGGTGTCGATGCCTGCCTTGAGGTCGAAGGTTTCCGGCAAGAAGTACAGATGGCCGGCGACCTGGCTGGCTTCCTGGTAGCTCTTGCCGTCTTCGGTCTTCCAGCGCCGCTCGATCTTGCGGTATGGCACCACCAGCATCGGCCCGCTGATCTGCTGGGCAAAGCTGGAGCTCTGGGCAATGTCGCGCACCACCTGGTCGCGTTGCTCCTGGCGGTCCTGGATCAAGCCGCCAATCATCAGCAAGGGAATCAGCAACAGTGCGATCAGGATGGCAATGGCACCCAGTTTGTAGCTCAGATTTCGGTTCATGGACGGGACTCCGGTTTCGATGGGCAGAGTCTGCGCAAGCGAAATGGAGCCCTTGGGGAGTTATGTGGAGCCTGTGTGCAGACTCTGTGAAGTTTTCAGCCCAGGCGCTTGGCCGGCAACCACAAACGCACGCGTACGCCGTCCTCGACGTTGGCGACTTCCAGCGCGCCGCCATGCAACTGCATCACCTCTTCGACGAAATTCAGCCCCAGGCCGGTGCTCTTGCGCCCGCTGAACGGTCGCGGCAGCGAGTAGAAACGTTCGCTGAGACGACCCAGGGCATAGTCAGGAATCGCCTCGCCCTGGTTGAACAGGCTCAAGGCCACGCGGCCGTCCCCGTGCTCCAGCTCGAACACCAGCAAACCGCCCGGCGGGGTGAAGTCCAGGGCATTGTCCAGCAGGTTGGCAATGGCCTGGCGCATCAGGAAGGGGTCGCATAACAGCCGCGCAGCGACGGGTACGCGCTGACGCACCTGCAGTTCGCCGCTTTCGATCCGCGCGCCCTGGGCCAGCAGCAGCTCGTCGACCAGCGCCGCCAGCGGCACCTGCTGCTGTTCTTCCAGCTCCTGCATCTGCTCGACCTGGGCCAGGTTGAGCAGGCGCTCGATCAACTGCTGCATGCGCGCACTTTCGCTTTCGATATTGCCGGCAAAGCGCTGGCGCTGCTCGTCGCTCATCGGCCCCTGGAGCAGTTCGGAGGCACCGCGGATCGCCGCCAACGGGCTTTTCAGCTCGTGGGTCAGGGTGTGCACGTAACGTTCGACGTAGTCCTTGCCTTCGAGCTGGGTACGCATGCGCTCCACCGCTGCCGCCAGTTGCCACAGCTCACCGCCCCGGTAATGCGGCAGCGCCGTGCGCTCACCCTCACTGACCGCCTGGGCATAACGGGTCAGCCTGCGCAGCGAGCGCGCCAGCCACCACGACAGCGCCGCGCCCACCAGCAGGCCAAGGCCGATCAGGCCCAGGCCGAGGTACAGCAGGCGCCGCTCGGAGCGGTCGATATAGGGTTGCAGCGACTTGTTCGGCTTGGCCACGGTGACCACGCCGATAATCCTGCCTTCATCGAGAATCGGTGCCGCCACGTGCATCACCGACGACTCCGGATCCTCCGGGTTGCTGCGGGTCGAGCGTGCACCGTACTGGCCGCGCAAGGTCAGGTAGACGTCGTTCCAGCGCGAATAGTCCTCGCCCACCGCCACACCTGCGGAGTCGAGCAACACCTTGCCCTGGGCATCGGTGACGTAGATGCGGTGGTTGACCTGGTTCTTCGACAAGCCCCAGATATCGGCCTTGGGCTGGCGCTGGCCGTAGGCACGCAGCAGTATCGGCAAGCGGCTCTGGCCAAGGGTGCCGGCCTTGACGTCGTCGTGGAGGATTTCCGCAAGCAGGTTGGCGGTGTCGACCAGGGTTTCTTCGGTGGACTGGCGCACACCCGGGCGAATCTGCTCGCGCACGGTGCTGAGGATGAAATAGCCGGTCAGCCCGACGAACAGGAAATACACCAGGAAAATCCGTATTCCCAGGCGCATCAGCTGTGGCTCGGGCTGTAGCTGTAACCGAGGCCCCGGTGGGTCTGGATCGGCTCGGCGTCGGCGGCCACCGCGCGCAGCTTGGCGCGCAGGCTCTTGATATGGCTGTCGATGCTGCGCTCGTAGCCGACATCGGCGGCAACGCCGACGGCATCCAGCAGCTGCTCGCGGCTGAATACTCGCTCGGGTTGTTCCAGCAGGCTTTGCAGCAGGCGAAATTCGTGGCGGGTCAGGCTCAGGACCTGGCCGTGGTAGTGGATCTGCATGCGCAGGGTATCGACCTGGAACAGCTCCGGGGCACTGGCAAGCGGTTCGGCGCGCGGCGCCATGCGCTTGAGGATCGCCCGCACCCGTGCCGCGACTTCGCGGGGGCTGAAGGGTTTGACCACATAATCGTCGGCACCGATTTCCAGGCCCACCACCCGGTCGATTTCACCGTCGCGGGCGCTGAGGAACATCACCGGCACTTCACTGAAACGGCGCAGTTGCCGGCAGGTTTCGAAGCCGCTGATATCCGGCAGGCCGATGTCGAGGATGATCAGGTCGGCCGGGCGCTGGCGTTGCTGCTCCAGCGCGGCGCTGCCGAGGGTCACCCACTCGGTGCTGTGGCCGTCGCCTTGCAGGGCGAAAATCAGCGTATCGGCAATGGCCGCTTCGTCTTCGACAATCAATATATGCGGCATGGCATCCGGGCCTGGCGGTGGAAATGCTGCACTTGTAGGAGATTATGCGGCGCCTGGCAAGGCCTCATCGCTGGCAAGCCAGCACCCACAAGGTCTACACCAACCCTGTGGGAGCTGGCTTGCCAGCGATGCTTTTCATTCCATCAGCAGTCCGGCTTGTCTGCAGTAAACCTGCGCGCCGGGTTCACCGCCGCCTTGAACTCGCGCAACGCCTTGGCGCCAATCAGCAATGGATAGTTGAAGCTGCTGCGGTCGGTCAGGTTGACTTCGACGGTACGCTTGACGTCGCCCAGGCACAGCTCCAGGTCAACTACCGGCCGCTTGCTGATCTCGGCGCCCTCGCCATCTTCGTCTTCATCGGCGCGGTTCTTGATCTTGCTGATGCGTGCCAGCTTGTGTTCGTAGACCTTGCCATCGGCATCCTTGGTTGCGACACGAAAGCGCACCCAGTCCTCACCATCACGGGTGAAGCGTTCGATGTCCTTGGCCGACAGCGAAGCGGTCAGCGCGCCGGTATCCATCTTGGCCTTGAAGGTCTGGCCACCGACTTCCGGCAGTTTGATGTATTCGTAGCGGCCGTACAGGGTCGGCTCGGCGGCCATGACCGGCAGGGCCAACAGGGACAGCAGTGCAAGTACCGATTTCACAGGATCCGCTTCCTTGAGATAAGACAGTGTTTAGACTGCGAAGGCAGGATAGGTTCGCGGCAATAGCTTATTCAACACAATGTGAAACATTTGTCCGGCAGGAGCAGACCAGAGCATTTGGCGTACGCCGACAGGGTGCTTATCATTGCCGACCGCTTACTTGAATATAAGAGTTTTCTTATGCGCCGCTTGCTGACGGGCATTCTTGTGACCTTGCTGTTGCTGCTCAACACCCTGGTCCTGATCGGCCCGCTGATGGTCTTTGCCCTGCTCAAACTGGTCCTGCCCGGCCGTTACCGCGACTATGCCTCGTGGGGGGTAATGTGGATCGCCGAAACCTGGGCCGAAATCGACAAACTGATCTTCCGCCTGTGCATCCCGACCATTTGGGACGTGCGCGGCGCCGCCGACCTGCGCCTCGACACCTCGTACCTGGCAGTCAGTAACCACCAGAGTTGGGTCGATATCCCGGCGCTGATCCAGGTACTCAACCGGCGCATTCCATTCTTCAAGTTCTTCCTGAAAAAAGAGCTGATCTGGGTACCGCTGCTGGGCCTGGCCTGGTGGGCGCTGGACTACCCGTTCATGAAGCGCTACAGCAAGGCCTTCCTCGACAAGCACCCAGAACTCAAGGGCCAGGACCTGGAAATCACCAAGGCCGCCTGCGAGCTGTTCAAGCGCCAGCCGGTGACCGTGGTCAACTACCTCGAAGGCACGCGTTTCACCGAAGCCAAGCGCGCCGCCCAGCATTCACCGTTCAAGCATCTGCTCAAGCCCAAGGCCGGTGGCGTGGCCTTCGTGCTGGCGGCGCTGGGCGAACAGCTCGATGCCCTGCTCGACGTCACCATCGTCTACCCTGGCGACCGGGCGCCGGGTTTCTGGGACCTGCTCAGCGGTAACCTGGCTAAAGTGATCATCGACATCCAGGTGCATGAACTGGATCCGGCGCTGTGGGATGGTGACTACGAGAACGACCCGGCCTTGCGCCAGACCGTGCAGGACTGGGTCAACCAGCTCTGGCACGCCAAGGACGCCCGCATCGAGGCCCTGCGCGCCGAGCTGCGCTGATCAGCCGATGATCGCGTGGGGCAAAAAGCGACTGCTGTCCTTGGTGATCAGCGAGTTGTCTTCGCGGATACCGATGCCCGCCGGCAGGTCGCCGACCACCCAACTGCCGATCACCGTGTAGCTGTCGCCAAAGCGCGGCAGCGCCTGAAACTGCTGGACAATGCTCGGCCCGCCGCCATACGGGCCGTCCTCGACCACACGCTGGCCACTGCCGGTGTGGATCTCGATATTTGCGCCCTCGCGGGAGAAGAAGGGTTTGCGCACCCAGCCCTTCTCCAGAGTCGCGCCCGACGTTTGCTCGATGAACGCCGGCAGCAGGTTCGGGTGGCCCGGGTGGCGCTCCCACAGCAGCGCCAGCATGCCCTTGTTGGAGAGGATTGCCTTCCACGGCGGCTCGACGAACAAGGTGCCGCTGTTGGCAATCGCCGGGCCGTACGGGTCGTGGAAAATGTCTTCCCAGGGGTAGAGCTTGAACAGGCTCGGGATTGGCGCGCCAACGTCATCGACAAAGCGCCCGCCGCGACTCAAGCCGATATCTTCCATATCCACCAGGCGCGCATCCAGCCCGGCACCCATAGCGATATCGCGCAGGTATTCGACGGTGCCGCGATCTTCGATCGAGTCTTTTACCGAGGCAAAGTAGAACGGCGTGGCAAAGGTATGGGCGCTCATCACCTGAGTGAGTTTGTCTTCCAGGCTGTTGAACTGATCAGCACCGGCCGGCAGCCCGCCGCGCTGCATCTGCTGCTCCAGCCACAGGTACTGGAAGAAGCTGGCCTCGTACAGTGACGTCGGCGTGTCGTAGTTGGCCTCCAGCAGCTTGGCCGGGCCCTTGCCGTCGTAGCACAGGTCCATGCGCCCGTAGAAATGCGGGTGGCCATCGCGCCACGAGCGGCGGATCAGGTCGAAGTACTGCGCGGGAATCGCCAGGCGCTCGAGCAGCGCTTCACTGTCGACCACCTCGGCCACCAGTGCCATGCACAGTTCGTGCAGCTCGCGGGTCGGCTCTTCGAGGTCGTCTTCGATCTGCCGCAGGCTGAACTGGTAGTAGGCCGACTCGTCCCAGTAGGGCTCGTCGCCAAAGGTGTGGAAGTTGAAACCGAAGTGCTCGGCGGTGGCGCGCCAGTCCGGGCGCGGGGCGATGGAAATTCGCTTCATTGCCAGGCCTCAGGACGCAAAGCCGCCACGCCCCGAAGCGCGCGAGACAAAGCCGTTGTGGGTGCCAACCGCGAACGGCCGCGCCGAGCTGATCAGCTTGTTCGGCTGGGCCATGGGGATGACCGTTGGATGGGCGCTGCTCACGTGCGCCGGATCGCTGCTGGCACCCGTGCCCCCGCCACCACTCATGACCGCATGCTGCGCGGCTTCGCTGAACGGTTGCGAAGCCGGGTGCGACGTATCCAGGCCGGTGTAGTAGTTGTGGTGTGCCACCTGCTCGGTCAGGGTGCTGACCTTGAACGCGTTGCGTCCGTCTCGCTCGTGGTAGATCGCCTCGGACGAATAGCGCGGGTCGGTATCGGTGTACTCGTAGTAGCCACGGCCGCCACCGGAGCCGCCGCTCGACGATGAACTATTGGTGGACGAGCTGCTGTCTTCCTCGTCATCGGCATACACCTGGCGTTCGGTGGTCAGGGCGAAGCCTTCCATCGGCGGGATGTAGTTGTTGGCATAGCGCCGGTAGTCGCACTTGAAATAGGCCGCTTCGCAGCCCTCGGCAGTGACGAAGCGCGGCACGTTGGCGGCATGGTGGTTCTGTGCCGCGACCCAGGCCTGCTGGCACACCTGACGCGGCTTGCCGTCCATGACGCAATAGTCGACGTCCTGATAGCGCTTGGTTTCGCTGATGATCTTGGTTGGCCGGTCGCCGCAGGCGGACAGCACCAGGGGCAGACTGCCCAGGGCGACCAGGCGAATGCGTTTGCTGCGTTTCATTGTCGATCGTCCCTGATCAGGCGGCGGGGGTCATGCAGGCGGCGTTGAGCAGGCCGATGCCGATGGATACGGCGGCCAGCAGTATTGCCGAGGCGGTCTCCTGGCGGGCCATCCGTTCAGCCATGCCTTTGACGCAGCGGTTGACCACCACGAACGCCAGCAACTGCACCACGGCAGCGATCAGCGCCCAGACCAGGAAGTCGAGCAGGGAAATCGAATGGGAAATGGCACTGGCCACCGGAATTGCAAAGCCGATCAAGGCACCGGCCAGGGCAATGGCCGCGGCATTGTTGCCTTCGCGGATCAGGCGCAATTCGTTGTACGGGGTCAGGCGGGTGTAGATGAATGCGTAGAGGGCGAACAGCACGGCGGCGCCGAGCATGTAGACCACAAAACCGAGCACGGCCTCGGCAGGCAAAGACATCTTCAGGGCGTCCATGAACATGGCGAATCACACTTCCTTGTAAAACGGGGCGGGACATATAGCACACCGCCCCGCCCGAGCAAATACCTGCCTTAAACGGAAGGTACGCTGCCACCGGTGCCCCACAGGCTGCCCAGGTTCTGCAACAGCGAACCGCCGACGCCTTGCTGGCCGAGGTACTGCAGAATCAACGGCGCGAACTGGCCGATCATCCCGGTGTCCATGCCCAGCGCGCTGAAGGCGTTGTTCAGGTCGTTGCTGTCTTTGACATTGCCCAGGGCATTGCTCAGGGCCGAGGACTTGTCGCTCTTGCCGAGCAGCGCACCCAAGCCATTCAAGCCGCCCAGGGCTTGCTCGCCAGAAAGCAGGTCGAGGCCCGGTACGGCTTTGCTCAATTGCTCGTAATCGCCGCTGCTGAGCTGGTTCCTGGCCAGGCCCAGCAGTGCGCCGGTGCCGCCAATGGCTTGTTCGGGGGTGACCTTGAGTTCGCTGCCGAGGGTATTGAGCAGGTTCGCCGAAGCGGCTGGTGCCTGCACGGCGGCATCGCCGGTGTTGCCCTTGGCGGCATTGTAGACGTTGGCCGCGTCGTTGAGGCTGAAGCCTGCGAAGACCGGGCTGGCAGCCAGGGTCATCAGGGTGACCAATGCGAAACGTTTCATGGAAAGACCTCGTCAGCCGTAAAGGCAGGGAAAACGAGGTTTTGACCTTGGGTGTGGGGGATTGTTCCGCAGGTGGTGGTGACCTTATCGCCGGCAACGCCGGCTTGTGTCTTGAGGTAGGAATAGAATCAGAAGTGAGA
>NZ_JBGOGX010000016.1:0-129989 GCF_054788455.1 Pseudomonas sp. ZL2
CGCATGATGTGCTGGCTGTACTGGCCTCATCGCTGGCAAGCCAGCTCCCACAGGTCTTGCACTGCCCCTGGGAGCACAGCCAATCCTGTGGGAGCCGGACTTGCCGGCGATCGAGCGCGCAGCGGTCGTAATCCAGGCGCCGCATGATGTGTTGGCTGGACTGGCCTCATCGCGGGGCAAGCCCGCTCCCACCCACTCCAGGCAGGTGCGCACCTATGACTCGTCATCGATGGGCGGGCCGCGACGTGCTTCCAGCAACGTCCTGGGCAAGGCAAACCCTTCAAAACTGCGCTGGGTGACCGGGTTGTTGGCCTTGTGCACACCGACGCGGTAGCGCATCAGGCCATCAGCCACGGTAAAGGTCAGGTCGACGCTGGTGTCGGTCCGGCCGTTGAGCTGGGCGCGGCTGAGCAGGCGAAACAACGACCAGGGCCCACGATAACTGAGGCTGGCGGTGTTGCCGCTGCTGTGCACCAGCGTCAGCTGGCTGGCGCTGGCACTGCTCAGGTCATTGGGCCAGACCAAGCCGGTGCGCTGTGGCGCGCCATGCCGGTAAGGCACCAACTGGCCATCGATGCTCAGCAGGCTGCTCAAGGCCAGGGGCTCGATGCTCAGTTGCACCGCCAGGTGGCCGCGGTTGTTGAAAAGGCACCCAAAGTGAAATGGCCAGAAGATCTGGATCTCGAATCACGGACGGCACCTTGAAGCCGCCTCCACGACCGGTACACATTCCAACCCCTACTCAGCGAAAAACGGAATCAGCTCCGGCGCATCTGACAGTCAAGCGCGTAGGAAGCCGTAGGACCCGTCTGAATTACCTCTCCTCTCTTGAGGCCTCAAGCCACACCCGCCTAGATTTCCCCCTGGGGCTTCCCGTGCAGCTCCAGCCCCAGGGCGCTATGCACATTAACGGCAAGGACGTCGACATCAATTGAAGGACCCACTATGGAATTTCGCAACCTGACGCCCTTTGCCGCGTTATGTTTCAGTGCGCTCGATACCCGGGGCAATGATTACCCCGTCGTGGTGATGAAGGTTGGCTATCGTCTGCAGCCCATCCCGGGCCAGCCAGGGCACTGCAGTGCCGAAGTGATGGCTGACGAGCCGATCCTGCTGTGCGCAGCCGATCGTTACTTCGGTGAACAGGGCCAGAGCAGCGTCTACGAAGAAAGCGACCTGGCGCCGTTCAAACCCCGCTGCGATGTGATCATCAACGGCCATGCCCACGCCCCCGGCGGCGAACCGACAACGTCCTGGACTGCTGGCATCCGCCTGAGCGCTCCATTGAGCGAACAGCCATGCACCGCACTACACGAAGCAGAACACCATGAGGCGCGGGGCATTCTGCTCGACAAGCACCTGCGCTTCAGCGGCCCTCGACACTTTGAGCATGGTCTGTTCAGCGGCTGGCGCTTGTCTGCTGCCGAGCCGGCCATCCGCGTGCCCTTGCGCTGGGAGTACGCCTTCGGCGGTAGCAGTGTGCTGCCCAACCCCGACTATCCGGACAATTGCGCCGAGCCGTACCTGCTCCATCAGGTCTGCTACAGCAATCCATTGGGCCGGGGCTGGATCGAAAAACGCCATGAGAAACACGCCTGGTCCATGGACGCGCCACTCCAGCGCCTGGCGGCCCCGCAAATCGAGGCGCTCGACAGGCCGGTCACCCACCTGCACGTCACCCACCATCCGGACGGCGACATCAGCGCCGCCGACATGGCCCAGCTGTCCGCCACCTACGGCTACTGCCCGGCAGGGTTTGGGGTGGTGGGCCGGGCCTGGGCGCCTCGCCTGGCCCTGGCCGGCACCTACGACAAAGCCTGGCAGAAAAAACCCTGGCCGGGGTTACCCGCCGACTTCGACTTTGCCTACTGGAACGCTGCCCCCGTCGACCAGCAAATCGCCTTTCTGCCCGCCAACCTTCGCATCGAACTGTTCAACCTTACCCCGCCTGCACTCAGCCACAACGGCCAACTCTGCGTGGAACTGCCCGAGCACCGACCCTTTGTGCTGATGCGCCTGCACAGCGGCGAGTTGCTGCCGCTGCCGCTATTCACCGACGCCCTGCATATCGATACCGATGCCATGACCTTGTCGTTGACTCACCGGATCAGCCTGCCCCGCCCGGACGACATTTGCGCACTGGAAGCCTGCTTCGATTTCGCCCCGTGCCCCCGTAGCTGAAAACTGCAAGCCAGCCTCTCCCGGGGCTTTTTCGTTTCTGCGCCGCTTTTGCAGTTCTGTGCGACACATCCCACTTCAGGTACTCCCGTACCAGCCCCTCTAAGTGGTAGCTTGGAAATGTTTTGTTGCACCCATCCTTTCTCATCATTTGCCTGCAAAGGAATGCCCCCCGCAATGAACTTCGCCCTGAAAAAACTGGCTGCGGCCACCCTGATGCTCGCTGGCCTGGCATCGATCACCTCGCCTGCCTATGCCAACATCACCCCACAGCAGAGCGCGGCCATTCTCAAGAGCTTCAGCGACGCTTCGGTCAAGGATTTCCGCCAGTTCCTGGCCAGTGTGGCGAAAAGCGAACTCGGCAAGGCCGACAAGCTCGACCAGAGCATCGCCGCCTTCCTGACCAACAAGCAGCTGACGGCTGAACAGCAGAACGAAATCCATCGCCTGCTGGGGATCTATGCCCGGCTGAAGTACGGCGATGCGGCCACCCAGACCCTGCGTGAACTGGTGGCTATTCCGACCTTCCGCGTCGACGGCGTCGATCAGCACGACAACCCCGAATTCATCAAGATCGCCGAGAAGATCAAGAGCCTGGCCCAGGCCTTCAACCTGAACTTTCGCAACATCGACAACCGTGTCTATGAAATTTCCCTGGAAGGCCAAGGCGATGAAGTGGTCGGTATTCACGCCCACGCCGACGTGGTGCCGGTGACGCCGGAGAACTGGGTACTCAAGGACGGCACCCGTCTCGACCCGTTCAAGGTCACCCTGGTTGGCGATCGCATGTACGGTCGCGGCACCGAAGACGACAAGAACGGTATCGTCGTGGCGATGTACGCCATGAAAATCATCAAGGAAGAGAAGCTGCCGCTGGCACGCAACTTCAAGCTGCTGGTCGATACCACCGAAGAGACCACCGGCGACGCCATCCCCTACTACTTCGAGCGCAACCCGACGCCTAATTACAACCTGGCACTGGACGGTGGCTACCCGGTGGTGATTGCCGAGAAAGGCTACGGCACGGTCATGGCCAGCTTTGCCCGGCGCGCAGGCGATGGCCAAGGCGCTGAAATCACCACCCTGACCGGCGGCCTGGCCACCAACCAGATCCCTTCGACCTCGGTGGCGACCCTGGTGACCGACAAGCCCGCCGAGCTGGCTGCCACCCTGCAAAAAGCCGGCGCTGAGTATGCCAAGGCCAATGGCGGCAACTTCGAGGTCAGCGCCAAGGTCGATGGCAAGGACGTCAAACTGACCGTCACCGGCGTCTCGGCGCACTCCTCTGAGCCTGAGTCCGGGGTCAACCCGGTGGCGCGGATGCTCGACTTTATCAACAGCCTCGACGGCAAGGTCGCGCTCAAGCACAACCACATCACCGACGCCGCCCGCTACGCCGCCGACAACTGGGGCCTGGACTACCTGGGCGGCAAACTGGGTGTCGGTTTCTCGGACAAGTTCATGGGCCCGCTGACCACCTCGCTGACCTACGTCGGCCTGGACGACAAGGCCTTGAAACTGGCCGTCAACCTGCGTGTGCCTAAGGGCAAAAGCCCGGAAGCCCTGAAAAGCGAAATCGCCGGCAAGCTGGACGCGTGGAGCAAGCAGAGCCGCATCACACCGACCTTCGACTACTCGATCGCCGAACCGATGTACCGCAACCCCGAGGGTGAATGGGTCAAGGCGCTGCTGGCAGTCGCCAGCGAAAACCTGGGGATGAAGCAGGAGTTCGGCACCTCCGCCGGCGCCACCTCGGTGCATGAACTGCCCAACGGCGTGCAGTTCGGCCTGGCCATGCCCGACGTCAAGTACACCGGGCATAACGACAACGAGTTCAAGACGGTGGAGCAGTTCCTTCTGGACCTGCAGGTCGTAACGGAAATGATGGGGCGTGTGGGACAACTGCCCAAGCTCTGACACGTCCGGCGGGCCCGCTGTTGTAGCGGGCTCGCCGGGTTGATCGGCTTACGCCGCTTCTTCAGCGCTATCACACCACTTGCAGGTTATGATCCACCACCGCCCCTCCATGGATTGGATCAAACATGCAAAAGACCTCGCCCCGGCCAAGATTGCTCAGGGCCACACTGCTGGCAGTGTCTGCACTGACCCTCGCCAGCATCAGTGGCTGCCTGACCAGCGAGCTGTATGAGCCGCGGGCCAGCGACGAAGTCTATACAGAGCAGGTAGGCCAGCTCTATGTGACGGCTGACCAGAAGAGCTTTGTGGTGCTGGGCAAAAAGTACCACTACTTCATCCTGGTCGAACCCGAGCTATTGCAGGCGATTCGCTCAGGGCTGCATGCCAAGATGCAGGCCGAGTTTCTGCCGGTCCACGTCAGCATGTATGAAACCCTGGACGGCGAATTCGAACTGAAGATCCCCGGGCTGGGGCAACTTGCAGCAGGCGAGGTCAACGAGGCAAAAGCGCTGGGCTTCGTGGCATCGGCGCACCAGGACGCCCTGCTGCATCGCTACAAAATTCAAGGCAGCCGCTTCAAGTCCAGCAAGGACATCAGCGCCCTTCAGGGCAGTGCGCTGAACAGCACCTATCCCCTTCAGGTTTCGGCCTACCGAAAAAAGAGCAAGGTCACTCAGGTACTGCTGACGCCGGTCACCGTCACTGCTGACGGCGTGCTGATGATCCTCACCGCGCCGCTGCTGCCGGTGGCGTTCATGGCGGCTCAACCGTTTCGGGTCAAATAGCGGTTGCACACGCCAGTGATATCATTTTGATGTCAACTCATTTACCATCGCCGCGCCCTTCTGCGTGGCCCCGCCTTTTTTGTCGCTGCAAGGTCCAGCCCGCACGCAAGCGAAGCACACAAAACACCGTTAAAGGAATGAACCGTGAACCCCGTGATGTTCCGCAAGACCCTGCTCGCCCTGGCCGTAACCGCCACTGCCTTGCCCGCCCTCGCTGAAACTGTCCAGCTGACCAACGCCGGTTTTAAAAGCGAGCACCAGCGCTACAGCGGCAATCTCGAGATCAACGGCGCCTATACCGGCGGCAGCGACGAAGATGCCATCGAGCTCAATGGCTCGAGCATCGAGAAAGACCTGATTCTCAACGCCACCATCAACAGCACCGGCAACTTCGCCGGCGGCGTCGACATGGACGTGTGGGAAGGCACGCAGCCGTGGGTCGCCAACAGCGTTGGCGGCGACGTGATCAACAAGGGCAGCATTTCCGCCATCGGCGGTGGCGCCAACGCGCTGATGATCGACCCGGCGAAGATCGGCGGCAGCGTCATCAACGAAGGCCTGCTCTACGCAGAAGGTGCGCCACTGAACGACGACGGCGGCCGCGATGTCGCCCGCGCCGTGGACTTCTCCGGCTCTTCGGTGATCAAGGGCGACCTGCTCAACGCCGCCGGCGGCAAGATCATCGCCAAGGGTGAAGATGCCAAAGGTATCAACCTTGAAGGCGGCGAGATCGTCGGCAAGGTCATCAACCGCGGCCTTATCGAAGTCACCGGCGCAGGCGCCACCGCCATCGACGCCACCACCAGCGGCTCGGGCGCGTACACCGACATGGTCGACCTGGCCGGCATCGAGAACCACGGCATCATCATTGCCAGCGGCGACGATGCCGAGGGCATCCGCATCGACGGCGCCAGCTTCACCGGTATGAACAACCACCTGGTCAACACCGGCACCATCCGTGCCGAAGACGCCGCCATCGCCATCGGCTTCAGCGACTTCGACAGCCCGGGCGCCCAGCCCTGGTACAAAGAAGAAGGCGATTTCAACATCTTCAACAGCGGTTCGATCATTTCTGCCGACGAGGCCATCGACGCCTCGGAAAGCAACCGCCCGGTCGAGCTGATCCTGCGCAAAGGCAGCGTGATCGTCGGTAACCTGATCGACCTGAGCAACATCGAAATCGAAGGCGACACCTCGTTCACCGGTACCGACAGCCGCGCTGACGGCGCCAACATTCGTATGAAGGACGGCGGCTGGATCGATGTCGGCAGCGTCAGCGACAACCTGAAAACCACCCTGACCTTCGAAGCCCCGCACACCAGCATCGACGGCAACCTGTACGTCGCCGGCAATTCGGCCCTGGGCCTGAACCTGAGCAGCGCCACCGACGCCAACACGGCTGTGCTCAAGGTCAGCGGCACCACCCAGTTCGGCCAGGGCGCCCAAGTGCAGCTGGCGGCCAAAGGCGAAGACTTCAATGCCAACGGCAGCACCTACAAACTGATCGAAGCCGGCCATATCGAACTGCTGGGTGCCGACGGCGAAAGCGTCGACCCGAACGGCAAACTCAACCTGGTCAGCAGCTCGGCGCTGCTCAAGGTCGACAGCTTCACCGTCGACAACAATCAGGTGGTGGCCGTGGTCACTGGCAAGGGCAAGGAAGAAGTCGAGCAGATCATCACCAACCAGGGTGGTTCGTCCAACAGCCAGAAAGCCCTGGGCAGCCTGACCGCCGACGGCATGATCGGCAAGCTGGCCAGTAACGACCCGTTCAAGCAGGCCCTGCTCAACGCCGACGAAGCCCAGGTCGCCAAGCTGGCCTCGGAACTGACCCCGGAAACCAATGGCGGCGCCACCCAGGCCGCCACCACCAGCCAGAACCTGGTGAGCAACGTCACCGGCAGCCGCACCAGTTCGCTGCGCGGCGCCTCCTCGGGCGAGGGCTTCAAGGAAGCCGGTGTCTGGGTGCAGTCGCTGTACAGCGACGCCAGCCAGGACCTGCGTGACGGCGTTGCCGGTTATAACGCCTACAGCCGCGGTATCGCCGTGGGTGCCGATGGCAAGCTCAACGACAACCTGACCCTGGGCCTGGCGTACAGCTTCATCAACACCGACGTGAACGGCAAAAGCGGCAACCAGACCGAAGTCGACAGCCATGCCTTTACCCTCTACGGCGGGTTCGAGCACGGCAACTACTTCGTCGATGCCAGCCTGACCTACGGCTTCAACGACAACCAGAGCAAGCGCAGCATTGCCGGCACGCAAGCCAAGGCCGACTATGACAGTGACCTGCTGGGCCTGAACCTGATCGGTGGCTACACCTACCACATCAACCCGCAGGTACTGGTCGAGCCGCGCCTGGCGGCCCGCTACAGCCTGGTGAACATCGACGGCTACCGTGAAAAAGGCTCTTCGGCAGCGCTGAAAGTTGAAGACCAGCGTTACGAAGCCATCGAACTGGGTGCAGGCCTGCGCGTGGCCGGCAGCATGGCCCTGGGCGCCGGTACCCTGGAGCCGCAAGCCAAGCTGATGGCGTATCACGACTTCGCCGCCGACGAAGCGAAAAGCACCTCGACCTTCCTCCTCGGCAGCACACCGTTCGTGACCAGCGGTGCCAAGGCGGCGCGTGATAGCTATGAAGCCGGCGTGGGTGCCGACTACAAACTGGGCGCGGTGACCCTGGGCGTCAACTACGACTACATCGGCAAGTCCGGCTTCGATGCCGACGTGTTCTCGGCGAAAGTGCGTTACGACTTCTGATGAGCAAACGTCTTGCCGGCCCACGCCCGTGGGCCGGCGTCTGGCGAACCGTGGGGGCGCTGCTGGCCAGCGCCCTTCTCTGTGCCTGCCAATCCCCCTATCAAGCGCTGCAACAACTGGCTGAACAGCACGGTCGACACCTGGAGGTTGTGCCGGGGCAGCCGTTCCCGCTCGCCATGCTGGCACCACCTGACCAGCGTGCAACCGAGCGTCTGCGGGTGTACCTGGAAGGCGACGGCCATGCCTGGGCCACGGCCAGCCAGCCGAGCCTCGACCCAAGCCCGCGCAACCTGCTGGTGGCGCGACTGGCGCTTGAGGATCCGACCCCGAATGCCTACCTCGCACGGCCTTGCCAGTTCGTCACCGCAGCAGGCTGTAGCTCTGCGCTGTGGACTGATCGACGCTTCTCCCAGGAAGTGGTCAGCAGTCTCAGCCAGGCGCTGGACCGGCTCAAGCAGCGCGTTGGCAATCGCGAGTTCGAGTTGGTGGGGTATTCAGGTGGCGCGGCGTTGGCGGTGCTGCTGGCCGGGCAACGGGACGATGTCACGCAGATCCAGACCATCGCCGGCAATCTTGATCCAGGCTTATGGGTACAGCTCAAAGGCTTGTCGCCCCTGAACGGTTCGCTGGACCCGATGGTCTATCGGGACCGCCTGAAATCATTGCCCCAGCGCCATCTGCTGGGTGGTCGCGACGCGGTGATTCCTGGTGACATCGTAAGCAGCTTTCGCGGCAATCTGCGGTCGAGCGACTGCAATCAACGGGTGATCATCCCTGCCGCGACGCATGAGTCAGGCTGGGAGACTGCGTGGAGGGTTTGGCGAAGCCAGGCGATCGACAGGTGCAATCAACTACAGGGCCTTGAGCCGCACATCCCAACCAGCTTTTGAGCGTCCAGGCACCATCGCCGCAGTACCCTGTCGACTCCAGATACACCGCGCTCGGACATCTGCCGCGATAAAACTATTTCTCCTCGCGGCGACGTAGCACCCGAGAGAGATTGGAATTTTCATGGCGATTCTATATTTCGTAATGATCTAGATAACTAGTATTTCTGACAGTGGCCAGTAAATTCTGGATGAATTCACAATGAACCTTACTGGCAGGGATGTTGTGGCAGATTCCATAAATGCTGCCACACATAGAGGACGTGAGGACTATGAGTTCCAACCGACGGACGAAATAGCGACCGAGCAAACCTACTTCGCGGGGAACCCGAAGGATAAAGCGGCGAGCAGAACGCCCCCTGGGACGGACAGCATCCGTGCAAAGTTTGAATGGAGCACGGGAACATTAATTAAAATGCCAAAGGTGACAAGATGCTGACTATTTCGGTAAAGGGGATCCCGAGCAATACGCACGAGCCTGAGGTGGTCACGATGATCGTGCAGAGATTCGTGGGCAAAAAATACGCAATTGAAACGACGAAGGTGGAGCCGGACGAGGCGGAGTATAGAGTACGAAGCGACGACAGATTGAAGCAAGATCCGACGATGGCGGCGGATATCCGCAAAGAGCTGGGTCATTGGGTAATGTCAATTGGATGCTACGGGGTTGAGGACCGCGACCGGATCGAAGTCACCGTCACTGAAGCTTACGATAAGGAGTATGACGAAGCCCCGCAGGAGGCGTTTGCCAAATCAGCATCCCCCGGCATATTCGGACCAACCGGCACAGCGTAGCAGTCGAACAGAAGTGTTGGAGCCCAAGAAGCTCGGGCGAATCGCCCATAGGCCAACCGTGTCGATGGGGTGTTCGGTCGCGAAAGGTAACCACGGATTATCTGATAGTTACAGGCATACGAGATGCAATGCCCCGCAGAGCGAAGCGTGCCGTGCCTGGAACCACATTTCCGGTTCAACATCTCGCGCAACCGTCACCAATACCGCAACTCGCCTGCCGCACGGAGCGCATGACTTTACCCAGGCGGCCCACCGTGCGCGATATTCCGCCATGCGACACTTCCCTCTGGCGAGATCTGGGTGTCGCGCGCGCTCGTAAAGCCGGCAGAGTTCCAGGGCATGGTGGGTGAGTGCGCGGTGCCACGGCGGTGCCCCCCTCAGCCGTAAAAACAAAACCCATCCAGTCAAAGCCTTTTAAGTTTCGGTTCTGCCGCAGTGAGTCTTGGGTGGTCGTCCATCAACGTCCACCGTGATCCGCGCGAGGCACAGGATGGAACTGCGGGCACAGGCGCTTCCGGCTGCTGGATAATGGCTGCCGACCTCCGCTTTCTGTCCTGCAAGCGACGCCCGGCGAACTCAATCCCGACGAATCACCACCACCGCATCCAACATGACAACAACCGCTCTGCCGTGAGTGGCGCTACAGCTCATGCTGTACACCCGCCCTTCACACGACACCGACATCAGCGTGGCACTGAACAGCAATTGCTCTGAGGCCGCCACCAGGCGTAATGCGCGCATCTCGGCATGCATCACCGTGTATTCCACGCAACGCTGGAACTCATGGGCCAACAACTGCGACATCACTTCGCATAGCCCGGACAGGACGGCTGACACAGGCCACATCGGGTGGTCCGGAAAATGGCCGGCACAACGTTCTGCCGAGTAATCCACGCTGCAAGCAGTGATCGCATGACGCTTGAGCGAAAGCACGAGCAATGGAAACATTCGCCGGTATGGCGAACGCGTTGCTGGAGAACAACCGGCATTGCCATGGTCGGCAAATGCGAGATCGAAGACTTGCGCAGGTAAAGCTTGGTAGCTGACGGTGAGATCGGCACTGACCACACCCGCAGTCAGCAGTTCAGCGTTTGCCTCTACGCGCTTACCGGAGCGTGCTGACACCCGTGCACGTGCAGCAATCAGCATGGCGCGATCTGCATTCAGCCCAGCCCTGTGCATCGTCCAGATCGCATGATCAGCCAAATAATGGACACGCTCATCCGGATGTTGGGCCAGGGCAGCCGCGCAAGCGCCGAGCGTGGACAGGTGACGAATGCATTCGGACAGGGTTAGAGGTCCCGCCTCAGCACCGAGGGGCTGCTCAGGTTTGAAATTTCCCCAGATGTCCCAATCAGCGTCTGCCGTCTGGTAGAGGGTGTCGAATGCAAAATAGGGACGCTGGACCGCCATCCTCTCGACCATCGGGTCAACACCGACAGTCACTCGAACCTTCGTGCTGGCGGGCAAAGCAATCAAGTCCATCGAGACTCATCTCCAAGTGTCCCAGCTCTGGAACCACCCTGAGCTGTCGTGACACCCGGAACGATACGGCGCTCAACGATTTGCCGATACTGACAAAAATGACAGTCGCCTAACCCTGCGGGTACTGCTCAATCCGCGCGCGGCGCATGACGAGGCTTGTTCTGTTCCTGCCTAGCTTCGGTCCCTGCTGATGCCGAGTGCCCGCCCCGGCGCGTCCTGCAACGCACGCTGGAGCAAATCCTCGCCCACCCCCCCTTCCGGGGAGGCTTGACCAGCGTCGCTTTCAGCTCGATGTCCAACAGGCTCGGGCTATTGAGCAATTGCTTGATCACTCTGCCAAGGACATCCCGGGAATCGCTGAATTGGTTGATCGACCGCTGCCTTGGCCCGACTGGATTTTCAGGTTACCAAGCACCTAATTCGCAAGAAAATATGTCCAGGCGACCGGCCAGCCTTGCCAGTGTCATGTCGTTGAGTGACACGCCAGAGCCTTGGCTGAAAGCATTAAGCAAAGCCACGATGCCCCACGCCCTCGCCCCTTCAGATTTCACCCCGTCGCACCTCTTGCCCTGTTGGCAGCCAAAGGACACGCGCAGGAAGCGAACAAGATCGGTGAAATCGTGAAGGACATTCAGAGAAAGATGGACCGCATCGCGGTAGATACGGATGCTCAGATCACCAGCAGGCATTAACCGCCGCCTGCGCCTGGCGAAGGCTACAAACAGGAAAGCCCCCAACGATCTTCGTCCAATTCTGTCGCTTCGCAAGAATGCGGCGCTATTGTTTGAACGTCAGAGAACTGGAGCACCCAATCTACGCCAGGCTTGGGACGATGGATGCTGATCGTCTTGTGCTTCCAGTCGATCGACTTGAGCAGCCCTTCCACCGTTTCGCCGACCTCAAGCTCAATTTGGATGCGCTCACGAGTGCGATACAGATTCAGGCGAGCCAAGTTCAAATTGTTCATGCGCTACTCACCTCATCACTCAAAAGTTCAGAACCAGACAGCGCACCAGTAAATGCTATCTGCCTGATGATATGTTCATGAGCCAACGCCATTGGACGTTGCTATCCGCCCGTACCTACTCCTGATAGTCAAGACAGCGGCATACCCGCCTAGCAGCCTGCAGAGCATTTAACAGAATCACCCTTACGCCACCTTCATCCATCTCCTGCAAAGGAAATCCAAATTGCTTCAGCTCCTTCAGCACGCCGTCAAATGAAGGAACGCCAGAACGGTTCTGGCTGAGACGTTCGTATAAGCCTCTGATTTCATCGTCGCCCATTGATGCCCCCAATGTAACAAATGTCCAACCCGTTAACCCGCAGCCATACCTGCTCACATTTTCCGATCCAACGACATTGGCATAGACACTACTTACGCGAAGCAGCAGCTGTCTACTGAGAAAATTGATAGTTCTCTGTCGGCATGAAAGCGTGAGTCGCGCTGCACGCAACAGGTGCAGTTGCTGATAGTACAGACCTGGTTCTGCCCCCTTGGCGAACCAGTGCATTCAGTTGTTCAGAGCGAACCCGTCGTGTATTTCACCAAAAACAGGAGGAATTTCCATGCTAAATACATAACCTTATCACCACAAAACACATCGTCGATACCTATCATTTTTGCCAGTAGATTTGCCGACACTATAGATCAACAATGCAAAGGCCCATCCCAATGCTGGCTTAACCTCAGGCTGTCAGTAACGCTTAGCATAGAGAGTAATTATTACAACCACCTCTAAAGCCATGAATTGTATTTTTTCACTCCCACTATCCATGGAGCACTTGCCTTGTCTTTACCCTACCGCGTTAGCACCCTGAAAAACATTATTCTAGCACTGTGCGTTTTCGGCACGATGATAGAAAACATTAACGCAGAAGCGCGTTCAGAGACATGGCAAATTGTCGTTGACGCCGGAAGCAGCAAGACACGCGGGATTCTTTATAAATTATCCTCTGACACTATTACTCCCATTGTGGAATACAGCACTAAAAACCCATTGGCCAGCCATGTGAATTTTCCTGAAAATGCAGACACCCAGCTCATAAGCCCTTTGCTTGACGCATTGATTAAGCTCGCCGATGACAAAGGATATACCCTGGAAAAAAACAATGTCCTCGTGAGCGTTCTCGGAACAGCAGGCATGCGCGAGTTGTCTCCATCTCAGCAACTATCTATTTATCAGTCTGTCAACGAGGCAATCCATGGCAAGGGATTAATGACAGGTCAGGTGCGTACGATTGAAGGATGGGAAGAAGGGGCATTCGCTTGGGTACACCTTAATTACTTAATAGGACTTACAGGGTCTGACAAGACCCTAGGGATAATTGAGATGGGCGGAGCCTCAAGCCAGATTACTTTTGCCAGCAACGATCCGCAGACTGACACCACCCATACTGTACAGTGGAATAAACAAACCTATCATATTGTGAGTGAAAGCCTGCTTGGCCTGGGTGCTAATGAGACCAGACTTGCTATGGACAGGGTACAACAGCAAGATCAGAGTTGCTACCCCGAGGGCTTATCCACGCCAGGCTCATTTAACTTCACCGCGTGCGACAGTACTTATGACAAAGCCATTGCGACTAATGGCAAATCTGAAATCCAGAAGCTCGAACACATTGTCAACTCAAACGACTTCAGTCACACCCACTTCATCGGCTTGAGCGCACTTTACTACACACTCAACTTTTTCAACAATGACACACCAACCCGACAGACATTAAAACATGGAATTACGCACAGCTGCGAGAGTTACAAATACATTGAAGACGCCATCAAGAATGACAGTTCAAAAGACAAATACCAGCCAGAAAACAAATGTGCAAACGGGGTATTTGCTTATAACATCCTCTACGACCACCTAAACTTGAAAGATGGACAAATTACAGCGCTAAAGAAAATTGAAAACATGGACATCCGGTGGACCGAGGGCTACTTGTTAATTAACAAGTAAACCTACCAGCATGGCCGTTCGCCTCTGGATGCCGAGCGGAGTAAGCCAACGTGTTTCAGCGTGCCCGGCGTCAGTTCACACGATCATTACCGTACGCCTGCAGTACGCATGGGGCGACAACCAACGGGGTGTCACTGAGCCGTGGCGTCCCGAAGGGGCGACGTAACCGTGGCCAGCAATGAGTACCCATGCCAGGGAAATGCAACTGAAACAACGAGACTTGAACGTACTGGCCTGCACTGGATGTCAGCGCTTTTGCGCAGAAACGAAAAAAGGCCCCGAAGGGCCTTTTTTCTATCACTACAGCACTCTGCTGAATGCTGAAGCGCCATATTTGGAGCGGGAAACGAGACTCGAACTCGCGACCCCGACCTTGGCAAGGTCGTGCTCTACCAACTGAGCTATTCCCGCGTCGTGATGGGGGCTATTGTAACGATTCAATAAATCTCGTCAAGCCCTTGATTCAAAAAAGCTTTATTTCTGCTCCGAGCCTTCGCGCAGGTGCGGCCAGGCGGCGCGCAGGTAGTGCACCATCGACCACAGGGTCAGGCCGGCCGAGATCATCAGCAAGGCGTAGCCCAAAATCACCCAGAACGTCAGCACCGGCGGGTTGGCCAGCAAAATCACCAGGGCGAGCATCTGCGCCGCGGTCTTCCACTTGCCCAGGTTCGACACCGCGACGTGCGCCCTCGCCCCCAGCTCGGCCATCCACTCGCGCAGGGCCGAGACCACGATCTCGCGGCCGATGATCACCGCCGCCGGCAGGGTCAGCCAGAAGTTGGCGTGCACTTGCACCAGCAATACCAGGGCCACGGCGACCATCAGCTTGTCGGCTACCGGGTCGAGGAAGGCGCCGAACGGCGTGCTCTGCTGCAGGCGACGGGCCAGGTAACCGTCCAGCCAGTCAGTGGCCGCGGCGATGGCGAAGACACTGCTCGCTGCGATATAGCTCCAGTGATACGGAACATAGAACAGCAAAATGAAGATCGGAATGAGCAGGACGCGAAGAACGGTAAGCAGATTTGGAATATTCATCGGCACAACTGGCTGCAAAGTGAGCAGGCATTCTACTCGCTATGCAGGTTGGCATAAATCGACTCGGCAAGCTTTTTACTGATTCCCGGTGCTTTGGCGATTTCTTCGATGCTGGCGCGGGTCAGTTCCTGCAGGCCACCGAAGTGCTTGAGCAGGTCGCGGCGGCGTTTCGGGCCGACGCCGGCGACGCCTTCGAGGGTCGAGGTGCGGCGCGTCTTGCCACGGCGGGCACGGTGGCCGGTAATGGCAAAGCGGTGGGCTTCGTCGCGGATCTGCTGGATCAGGTGCAGCGCCGGTGAGTCGCCCTTGAGGGTGAACTCGTGGGCCACGTCATTCAGGTACAGGGTTTCGAATCCGGCCTTGCGCGTGGTGCCCTTGGCCACCCCGAGCAGGATCAGGTCGGGCACCGCCAGTTCCTGCAGCACCTCACGGGCCATGTTCAGCTGGCCCTTGCCGCCGTCCACCAGCAGCACGTCGGGCAGCTTGCCCTCGCCGTCCTTGAGCCGGCCAAAGCGCCGGGTCAGGGCCTGGTGCATGGCCGCGTAGTCGTCGCCCGGGGTCACGCCTTCGATGTTGTAGCGCCGGTAGTCGGACTTGAGCGGCCCTTCCGGGCCGAACACCACGCACGAGGCCACGGTGGCTTCGCCGCTGGAATGGCTGATGTCGTAGCATTCCAGGCGTTGCGGGGTTTCATCCAGGGCCAGGACCTGGGCCAGGGCCTCGAAGCGTGAAGCCATGTGCTGACGGTTGGCCAGGCGTGCGCTCAGCGCCTGCTCGGCGTTGGTCACCGCCAGTTGCTGCCAGCGCGCACGGGTGCCGCGCACTCGGTGGCTGATGGTCAGGTCACGGCCGCGCAGGGTTTCGATGGCAGCGCTGATCGCGGCGAAATCCTCGTGCACCACGTTGACGATCAGTTCGCCCGGCAGCTCGCGCTCGGCATTGCCCACGTAGTACTGCGAGAGGAACGCGGCCATGACCTCGGCCACCTCCTCCTCGATGCCCACTTGCGGGAAGAAGTTCTTGCTGCCCAGCACCCGCCCGCCACGCACGCTGATCAGGTGCACACAGGCGCCACCGGGATTGACGAAGGCTGCGACCACGTCGACATCGCCGCTGCCGCCTTCCATGCTCTGCTGGTCCTGGACCCGGCGCAGCAAGGCGATCTGGTCGCGCAGCTCGGCAGCCTTCTCGAACTCCAGGGACATGGCCGCCTGCTCCATCTCGGCGTTCAGCTCGTTGGTCAGCTGGTGGCTGCGGCCTTCGAGGAACATCACCGAGTGGCGCACATCGACTGCGTATTCCTCCGGCTCGACCAGGCCGACACAGGGCGCCTTGCAACGCTTGATCTGGTATTGCAGGCACGGCCGGGTACGGTTGCTGTAATAGCTGTCTTCGCACTGGCGGACGAAGAAGGTCTTCTGCAGCAGGCTCAGGCTCTCGCGGATCGCTCCGGCACTGGGGTACGGCCCGAAATACTTGCCCTTCTGTTTCTTGGCCCCACGATGGATGCCCAGACGCGGGTAGTCGCCATCGGAGAGAAACACATAGGGGTAGGATTTGTCGTCGCGCAACAGGATGTTGTACGGCGGGCGCCATTCCTTGATCAGGGTCTGCTCGAGCAGCAGCGCCTCGGTCTCGTTGGCGGTGATGGTGGTCTCGACCTGGACGATGCGCGCCACCAGGGCAGCCGTCTTCGGCGCCAGGCCAGTCTTGCGAAAATAGCTGGCGAGGCGCTTCTTGAGGTTCTTGGCCTTGCCCACATACAGCAGCCGGGCCTCACCGTCGAACATCCGGTAGACGCCCGGGCGACCGCTGCAGGTCGCCAGGAATGCGCTTGAATCGAACACAGGTGTCATGAGTGCGCTCAGAGACTGGCGTCAACCATGCCGTGGCGGACGGCCAGCAGCGTCAGCTCGACGTCGCTGGTGACCGAGAGTTTTTCGAAGATCCGGTAACGGTAAGTATTGACCGTTTTCGGTGACAGGCACAGCTTGTCGGAGATGATCTGCACCTTCTGGCAGCCAACGATCATCAGCGCGATCTGGATTTCCCGCTCCGACAACGCATCGAACGGCGAGCCTTGCGGCTGGAACGACTTGAGTGCCAGCTGCTGGGCGATCTGCGGGCTGATATAGCGCTGGCCGGCAAACACCAGGCGAATGGCCTGGACCATTTCATCGAGCCCTGCACCCTTGGTCAGGTAACCGGCGGCGCCGGCCTGCAACAGGCGGGTGGGGAACGGGTCTTCTTCACAAACGGTCACCGCCACCACTTTCACGTCCGGGTGGCTGCGCAGCAGTTTGCGCGTCGCCTCCAGGCCGCCGATACCGGGCATTTTCACATCCATCAGGACCACGTCGGGCTTGAGCTCGCGCGCGACCTTCAGCGATGCCTCGCCGGAGTCGGCCTCGCCCACCACCTGCAAGCCATCGATATCGGCCAGCATGCGCGTGATGCCCGTACGCACCAGATCGTGGTCATCGACCACCAGCACCCTAATCAAGCAGACACCTCGCACTGCGGCGGTAATTGGATCCCGCCACCTTAGCAAAAAATATAGCCGTAGACCTAACGGAACACGTCATTTGCCTGACGTCATTTTTTCACTTTCCTGACAGGCGCCCATACATCCCCCGCTCATAGCCACCGGCCCTTACCGGCGGGCGCTGGCCACGCTCGGCAAGGCTGCCCAGCAATTGCTGGACGGCAACCTGGTCGGCCGCCTGCAGCAGGCGAAAGCTGCCGAGCAGCTGTTCTTCCTCAGCGCTCAGGCTGCTGTGCTCAACCGGGGTATGCACCCCGCTCAACACATACAACGCATCGACCCCACGCGCCGCCACGGCGGCCAGGTAGTCGGCCTTGGGGGTGCGCTCACCGCTTTCGTATTTGCCCTGGGCGTTGGGCTCTACCCCGCCGATATCGCCAAAGGCGCGCTGGGTCAGGCCCAGCCGTTCTCTTTCTTCCCTGATACGCGAACCGATTCCATTCATCTGTCTGACATCTCTTATCCAGCATCCGGATGGATGAGCACACAGCCTTCAATGGCGTGCCTCGAACGAAGCCCGAACTATGCCGCGATCAGGTCCGCTGCACAAGTCGAAGCCCGCTCTACCTGTCCGGGATTGTCAGGACAACCGCCGAGACGGTTACGGATCTCGCCCGCAGTTCTTACACAGCGCACTAATAAGCAAACAACTTCCGTTAATAGCTAAAGTGCCATCACCTGGCGACTATTAGCGTTGGAACACAACAGCTTACGGATAATAAAGAAGCTCAAGAGAACATGCAAAATGCCCGTCAAAAAAACCATGAAAATCGCCAAAAGCCATTGAGGCAACGGCTTTCTGACGCCATTTTCACGGCAAAATGTTGATGTCGGATTTTTGACGACGAACTAATAACAAACTTTATCTTGTTGATTTATAACGGTTTTTTAACTTTAACACAGCGATTTTAAACTTTATCCAACTCAAAGTTAGAGACAGCTTGCCGAAGTTAAAAAAACTCCCTTAGGATGTAATAAGACAACGAAAAACGCCTGCATCGCCTCCTTTTAGCGCGCTGCTTTTTCTTGCGCGTCTGCCGCGTCGACTATGCCGTTTAACTGACTATCTCGGTCAGCTTTTGCTGAACCTTGGGAGAGGGAACTATGAATATCAGTATCTTTGGATTGGGTTATGTGGGCGCTGTCTGTGCCGGTTGTTTGTCCGCTCGTGGGCACCAGGTGCTGGGCGTGGATATTTCGCCGGCCAAGATCGACATGATCAACCAGGGCAAGTCGCCCATTGTCGAGCCGGGCCTTGAACAGTTGCTGCTCGACGGCGTGCGCCACGGCCGCCTGCGCGGCACTACGGATGTCCAGGCCGCCGTGCTGGCCACCGAGATGTCGCTGCTGTGCGTCGGTACCCCGAGCAAGAAAAACGGCGACCTGGACCTGGTCTACATGGAAGCGGTATGCCGCGAAATCGGCACCGCCATGCGCGACAAGGCCAGCCGCCACACCGTGGTGGTGCGCAGTACCGTGCTGCCCGGCACGGTGAAGAACGTGGTCATCCCGATCCTCGAGCAAAGCTCGGGCAAGCGCGCCGGCATCGACTTCGGCGTGGCGGTCAACCCCGAATTCCTGCGTGAAAGCACCGCGATCCAGGACTACGACTTCCCGGCCATGACCGTGATCGGCGAGCTGGACCCGCAATCGGGCGACCTGCTGCAGTCGCTGTACCAGGGCCTGGACGCGCCGGTGATCCGCAAGTCGATCGAAGTCGCCGAGATGATCAAGTACACCTGCAACGTCTGGCACGCGACCAAGGTCAGTTTTGCCAACGAGATCGGCAACATTGCCAAGGCTTCCGGCGTCGATGGCCGCGAGGTGATGGATGTGGTCTGCCAGGACTACAAGCTCAACCTGTCGCGCTACTACCTGCGCCCCGGCTTCGCCTTCGGTGGCTCGTGCCTGCCCAAGGACGTGCGCGCCCTCACCTACCGTGCCGGCCAGCTGGACGTCGAGCACCCGCTGCTGGCCTCGATCATGGCCAGTAACCGCAACCAGGTGAAGAACGCCTTCGAGCTGATCACCCGTCAGGACAAGCGCCGTATCGGCCTGCTGGGCCTGAGTTTCAAGGCCGGCAGCGATGACCTGCGCGAAAGCCCGCTGGTGGAGCTGGCGGAAATGCTCATCGGCAAAGGCTACGACCTCACCATCTACGACGCCAACGTCGAGTATGCCCGGGTGTTCGGCGCCAACCGCGAGTACATCGAGTCGAAGATCCCGCACGTTTCGTCGCTGCTGTGCAACGACCTGCAGCAGGTGATCCGCGAAGCCGACGTGGTGGTGCTGGGCAACAACGATGACCGTTTCGCCCAGGCCCTGGATGCCAGCAGCGACAAGCAGATCATCGACCTGGTGGGCTTCATGGCCCACGGCAGCGATGCCCAGCGTGAGGGTATCTGCTGGTAAGGCCCCGTCCTCCAGCAGAGAGCACTCCAGCCAGAAAGTACTCCACCCAGAGAGTACCCGGCGATTCACCCAGGCACCCCGCCTGATTGACTGCACACCTGCCAACTGCCCGGCCGACCCTGTCATGGCCAGGCGCGAAAAGTGCGCATGTCATTCAGCCGGGCGTGGCCCGAACACAGGAGCAACGACTACATGGAACGACAGCAACAGCCGCCCCGAGGGCAGCCGGACTACCTGCAGGCAGGCGCGCGTTTTTGCGCCTGGGCCTGCCTGTTCGGCCTGATCGCGCTGGCGTCGGAGATGGTCGCACCGCAGTACCTCGACCCTGCACACCACAAGTTCATCTTCATCATCGGTGCGCTGGGCATGTGGCGCTATGGCAATGCCATCGTCCACTACCTGCGCGGCATGTACTTCCTGCACTGGAAGTTCCCACGCATGCGCAAGGCGGTCGAGCGCATGGGCGATGCGGCGCTGCCGGCGCACATGTTCATGGTGGTGACCAGTTTTCGCATCCCCACCCACACCACCTTCAAGGTCTACCAGTCGGTGTTCCAGGAGGTACAGCGGCTGAAGGTGCCGTGCACGGTGATCGCCTCGATCGTCGAGAAGGGCGACGAGCAGTTCATCAAGGAGATCATGCGCAACGAGGTCAAGGACCGCGACGACATCAAGCTGGTGATCGTCCGCGCCCGCGGCACCGGCAAGCGTGATGGCCTGGCCCATGCCTTCCGCGCCCTGTCGCGGCAGATGCCGCTGCAGGACTCGGTGGTCGGCGTGGTCGACGGCGACACCATGATGCTGCCCGGTTGCGTCGAGCGCGCGGTCAAGCTGTTCGCCTACCTGCCCAACGTCGGCGGCCTGACCACCAACGAGTTCTGCGAAGTCGAAGGCAGCAACCTGATGCGCCAGTGGCACTCGATGCGCTTCGTCCAGCGGCACATCAACATGTGCTCGATGGCCTTGTCGCACCGGGTGCTGACCCTGACCGGGCGGCTGTCGTTCTTTCGCGCCAGTGTCATGACCGACCCGGACTTCATCCGCGACGTCGAGGCGGATTTTCTCCAGCACTGGCGCCTTGGGCGGTTTCAGTTTCTCACCGGTGACGACAAGTCGTCGTGGCTGAGCCTGATGCGCGCCGGCTGGGACACCTTCTACGTGCCCGACAGCAACACCCTGACCGTCGAGCATCCGCCAGACAACAGTTTCTGGCGCGCCACCCGCCAACTGATGTTCCGCTGGTACGGCAACTCGCTACGCCAGAACTTTCGCGCCACCGCCCTGCTCGGCCGCGCCCGCCTGGGCCTGTTCACTCTGTACGTGCTGCTCGATCAGCGGGTGTCGATGTGGACCTGCCTGATGGGCCTGACCGCCTCGGTGGTCGCCGGCATCGTGTTCGGCATCCAGTACCTACTGGTGTACCTGTTCTGGGTACTGCTGTCGCGCAGCATCGTCACCGTGCTGTTTCTGTTCGCCGGCCACCCGGTCAGCCCGGTGTACCCGTTCGTTCTTTATTACAACCAGATCATCGGCTCGCTGATGAAAGTCTACGCCCTGTTCCACATGGACCAGCAGAGCTGGACCCGGCAAAAAACCACATTAAGCAACGGCACCGTCAACTTCGATGCCGCCCTGAACCGCTGGTCTTCCAAGGCGATGCTGTTTTCATCCATCGCGATTTTCTTCGGGGTCATCTCGGTTCTTCTCGAACTCACGCAACGTTAAGGAAAGGCGCCTGCCATGAGTAGTTCAAGCACACCCGCAGTACCCGCGAACGTCGTCCACGAAGCCATCGACGAACGCCAGTACGTGCGCACCAAACTCAATGCCCGGGTCAAGCTCAGCGCGGCCGGCCAGCCGCCGTTCGACAGCACCCTGCAGGACATCTCCCTGGGTGGCATCGGCCTGCTCCACCCCGAGCCGCTGAAGATCGGCAGCCTGTACCACGCCTCGATCCAGCTGCGCCTGAACCAGGTCGACCTGAACATCGACAGCCAGATCAAGATCGTCTCCCAGCGCGGCCAGGAAGTCGGCGCCCAGTTCGTCGAGCTCGACTCGCAGAAGCGCGACATCCTGCGCTACATCATCAGCGCCTACCTGTCGGGCGAGATCGCCGACATCAACGGCCTGTTCAACGTGATGCAGCGGGAAAACTACATCAAGGAACGCAAGCACAAGTACGCCAGCGCGCGCAGCTCCGGCGAGCGTCTCAAGGCCACCCTCGGCACCCTGCTGTATGCCGCCGCAGGTGTCGCCGCGCTGGGCTTTGTCGCCTACAAGTGCTACCTGCTGTTCTTCCGCATCCCTGCCGTGCAGGCCCAGGTTTCGGCCAATGCCCAGGTCATCAGCATGCCCGACAACGGCTATGTGAAGTTCCTCCTGGCGCCGGGGCAGACCGAGGTCAAGGCCGGCACGCCGGTGGCGAGCATTTCCACCCAGCTGGCCACCAGCTTCACCAGCCCGGCCGACATGAAGGCAGTGGCCGACCTCTCGCCCGGCGACCTGCAGACCCTGCTCGGGCGCGCCACCATCGAGACGGTGATCAACAGCCCGTGCGACTGCGAGGTGTACTTCCCGAGCAAGCCACTGGACGGCTACGGCTACAAGCAGGCGCCACTGGTGCATTTGCTGCCCAGGGATGAAGGCCTGTTCGTCACCGCCAACGTGCCGTTCGACAAGCTCGCCGACATCGGCCGGGTGACCTCGGTGGACCTCAAGGTGTTCGGCCTGGATGAGACCTTCAGCGGCAAGGTCGTCGACTCCCATGTCGATGAAGCCAACAAGAACCTGGCCCTGACCATCGCCCCCGACAGCCCGCTGCCCCGCGCCGCGTACCAGAAGCCGGTGGCGGTGGACCTGTACCTGGGCCTGCCGTTCACGGCTTCGCGCTAAGCCCCACCAAGGAAGGAATAGGCAATGAATGCGAAGACGCCCTCCCGCCTGCTGCTGGCCAGCATCGGCCTGGCCTGCGCCAGCAGCGCCCTGGCCGGGCAAAGCCTGGAGCAGATCCGCTACGCGCTGTACAAAGATCCCGGCGCCAATGTCAGTGCCGACCTGCGCGCCCTGGCCGACCGCGGTGACCTGGCGTCCAAGCTGTTGCTCGGTGATGTGCTGGCCAACAGCGATGGCGCCAGCCGCCCGGAAATCATCGGCCTGTACAAAGAGGCGTTTGCCGATGGCCGCGGCCAGGTCCCGGCGCTGGCCTCGCTGGCGCGCCTGCTGGACCGCACCCCGAGCCTGCAAAACAGTCAGCGCGAGTGGATGGCCCAGGCCCTGACGCGCTACCCGGCGACCCTCGATCCGCGCAATGCCAGCACCACCCTGGAGGTGTTCCTGGTGTACCCGCAACTGGTCTCCACCGAGCAAGCGGCGCAGTTGCTGGCGCTGTACCAGCAGTCGTGCCTGCTCAACTGCCGCCCCGAGCTGTACCAGGCAGTGCTGGCCGAGCGCCAGGGTGACCGCGCCGGCGCCGAGCGCTGGTACCAGCAGGCGGTGCGGGTGGATGTGCGGGCGATCGATCGCTACTACCGCTTCCTCGGCGACGATCAGGACCGCGCCTTCCCGGCCTTTGCCCGCAGCCTCGAAGCGCTGCGCCCGACCCTGGCCGTGGAGATCGTGCACCGAATCGGCTCGTTGCTCGACAGCATCAACAGCGTGCAGCGCGCCGAGCAGGAAGCCGACCGCTACGAGCGCCAGGCCAGCGCCATGGGCCCGGCGCGGGTGCAACCGGACGCCGCGCAACTGGCCGCGGACAAGCAGCGCAGCGATGCCCTGGACCTGGCCCGCGGCGAAGCCCATCGCTGGCGCGACAACGCCGTCGAACGCGGCTTTGTGCCGGCGATGGTGTCCAAGGCCAACTACATGATTTCCAACCCCACCGAGCACAACGCCGAAGAGACCCAGGCGCTGATCGACCAGGTCCGGGCCCGCGAAGCGACCCGGGCCAAGGCGCTGCAGGCCTCGTTCTACATGGTCAACAACTGGCTGACCCTGGATCCGGACAAGGCCCGCGCATTGATCGACGAGCTGCTCGCCAACCGCTACCCCGACGCCGAACTGCTGCTGGCCGAGTACTACAGCAAGGGCGTGGCCGACCAGCCCGACCAGGACCAGGCCCTGGCGATTTTCCAGGCCCAGGCCCGGGCCGGCTCTACCGCCGCCTGGTACCGCATGGCCACCTTGCACGCTTACGGCCGTGCCATCTGCCATGACCCGGTCAAGGCCTACACCTATGCCCAGGTGGCCCTGGCGCTGGGCGAGAACGGTGCCCGCAGCCTGGTCAAGCGCCTGGAAAAGACCCTGAAAAAGGATGACATCGCCCGTGCCCTGGCGGCACGCAACGATCTGTTGAAGGAGGCAACCCTGTGAAAGCCCACCACACCCTGTTCGGCGCCCTGCTGACCCTGGCACCGCTGTACCCGGCGCAAGCCCTGGAAGAAGTCACCGGCCCCGAGGCCGACAGCAGCGAACCGGTGCGGGTCGCCGACGGCAGCGAGCCGGTGATCACTTCGGAGTTCTTCAACAAGCTCACCGTGCAGACCGGCTACGGCCCGGAGAACGCCGAAGTCGGCCGCAACCGCGAGATGTTCTACAGTTTGCGCTACGAGCCGTCGTTCGCCTGGTACTCGCCGGAAAAACGCTGGGCCAAGTGGATGGTCTATGGCCGCGTCTGGCTGAACTACGACTCCAGCGAGTCGGCCAGCGTGCAGAACGAAAACGCCAACAACCTCGACCGCGAACAGCCCGAAGGCTGGTACGCCGAACTGCGCGAGCTGTATGTGAAACGCAACCTGCTCGGCGACGACCCGCGCTTCTCGCTGTCGGCCGGGCGCCAGCGCTATTTCGACGACTACGGCATCTGGTGGGACGACAGCATCGAGTCGCTGCGTTTCAACTACAACGACACCTTCTCCCGCGGCTTCGTGGCCGTGGCGCAGAAGTTCTACAACTACAACAGCGACGTCAACCGCCTGGCCGACAGCGAGGAGCGCACCACCTACCTGATGGGCGAATACGCCTACCGCTGGAGCGAGCACAACTGGGCCGGCGTGCGCCTGATGCACGAGAACGACCACAGCGGCCACGATGCCGAAGACCGCTACGACTTCAAGGGCATGCGCTACGGGCTGTTCTTCAAGGCTGACGACCTCGACGTGACGCCGCTGTTCAGCGACTACCACCTGGAGCTCGCAGGCCTGGACGGCAAGGTCGACAACACCGACGTCAACGGCGTCACCAGCAGCGGCCACAACGCCAGCGGCTGGGCGGCCCTGGGCGAGATCGGCAAACGCTTCCACGACCTGCCGTGGACGCCCCGGGTGGCCCTGCGCGGCGGCCTGACCGACAAGCCGAGCAACGACAACGACGGCTTTCGCCTGAATGCCATCCAGTCGGATCGCATCACCCGCCAGGGCAGCTACAGCACGCGCCTGGCCAGCTCCTTCGTCAGCCTCGACCTGCGCAACCTGAGCTACTACGGCATCGCCCTGGAAACCAACCCGACGCCGCGCAGCGCCCTGGATTTTCGGGTTACCGACCTCAAGCTGCGCGACGCCAACGGCACCCTGCCGATCCGCCTCGAAGGCGACCAGCGCAGCGAGCGCAACCGCGCCATTGCCCAGGGTACCCACGGCGGCGGCAAGGACGTCGGGCAGATGCTCGACCTCAACTACTACTGGAAGATGTTTCCGGTGGCCATCGACGGCAAGCACCTGGACGTCAACGCCCTGGTCAGCGCCAGCTACCTCAACGCCGGCAACGCCCTGGACAGTGGTGATGACTACCAGCTGACCTTCGGCGTCGTGGTCAGCTACTAAGGACGGAACCCGAGATGATCTTCGCCTCCAACGTCTTCCTGTTCCTCTACCTGCCGCTGTTCCTGGCCGTGTACTTCCTCGCCCGGGCGCCGTGGCGCTCGACGGTGATCGTCGCCGCCAGCTACATCTTCTATGCCTGGTGGCGGCCGGACTTTCTCCTGCTGTTCGTGGCCATTACTTACTGGAACTACTGGTTCGGCCTGCGCATCAAGGCACGCCTGGATGCCGGCGACAAGCGCTGGGCCTTTCGCCTGCTGTGGATCGGCATCATCGGCAACCTGTCGACCCTGGGTTACTTCAAGTACGCCAACTTCGGCGCCGACGTGCTCGCCGCCCTGCTCGCGCCGCTGGGTATCAACACCTTCACCCTGGAGACGATTTTCCTGCCGCTGGGCATCTCCTTCTATGTCTTCCATGCCCTGAGCTACATCGTCGATATCTACCGCAAGGACGCTACGCCGACCAACAACTTCATCGACTTCGCCGCCTTCGTCGCGCTGTTCCCGCACCTGGTGGCCGGGCCGATCCTGCGCTACAGCCAGTTGGCGCCGCAGCTGCGCCAGCGCACTCACTCGCTGGAGCTGTTCTCCCTGGGCGTGTGCCGCTTCATGCTCGGCTTCATCATGAAGGTGCTGATCGCCGACCAGCTGGCGCCGATCAACGTGCTGTTCATCGGCGAAGGCACCCTGCAGTTGAGCGATGCCTGGTTCGGCCTGGTGGTCTCGACCCTGCAGCTGTACTTCGACTTCGCCGGCTACAGCCACATGGCCCTGGGCCTGGCCTTGATGATGGGCTTCCGTTTTCCGGAAAACTTCAACCAACCCTATGTGTCGCAGAGCATCACCGAGTTCTGGGCCCGCTGGCACATGACCCTGGCGCATTTTCTGCGCGACTACGTGTACATGCCGCTGGTGCGCAAGCGCATCGCCGGAGCGCTGCCGGCGCTGGTCTACACCATGCTGCTGTCGGGCCTGTGGCATGGCGCCAGTTTCGCCTTTATCTGCTGGGGGCTGTTCTTCGGTTTCGGCATGGTCATCGAGCGCAAGTTCAACCTCGCCACCAAGGTCACCACGCCCTACCACCTGGGCCGCAACCTGCGCACCTTCGTGCTGATCATCCTGAGCATGCCGCTGTTCTTCACCAACGACCTGCGCCACAGCATCGACATCTACCAGGCGCTGTTCGGCCTCAACGGCCTGGGCTCGCTGGACCTGTACGTGCTCGGCGCCTCGAAGATGGCCATGTCGTTCGCCGCCATTGCCCTGTGCTGGCTGGTGCTGGCCGGCAGCAACAACGTGCGTTTTTACGCCGGCAACAAGGAGCAGTACTTCATGCGCCATGTCGGCGGCCTCAAGGCCCTGCTGCTGTGGGCCGGGTTCGCCCTGGCGCTGAGCAGCCTGGCGGCGCATTCGTTCTCGCCCTTTCTGTACTTTCAGTTCTAGGAGACCGCCATGTACCCGGTCATGAATTCGGCCAGCAAGGTCAACGGCATTGCCTTCGGCGTCCTGCTGGCGGGCATGTTCGTCTACTCGCTGCCGCCAGTGTTCAGTTTTGCCCGCAACCAGACCGACGCCTGGAACCTGTTCGTCGACGGCAAGCTGCTGCGCAAGTTCGAGCAGGTCTACGAGAAGCGCTTTTTCCTCCGTGAACCGTCGGTGCAGCTGTGGGCCAACGCCCAGTACCGGCTGTTCGACGAAGGCACCAAAGGCGTGGTGCTGGGCAAGGACGGCTGGCTCTACACCAACCAGGAATACCGCGTACCGAACAATCTTGAGGCCAACCTCGACAGCCAGCTCAAGCAGATCGCCGAGATCGAGCAACGCCTCAAGGCCCACAACAAGCGCCTGATCCTGCTGCCGCTGCCAATGAAAGTCGACGTGTATGCCGCCCACACCGAGCGCGCTGTCGACCCGCGGGCGATCAGCCTGTACGACCGCTTCGTCGAGCGCCTGCAGGCGCAGAACATTGCGGTCACGCCGCTGCGTTCGGCGTTCCTGGCCAACCTCGCCGGCCCCGGGCTGTTCCTCAAGTCCGACACTCACTGGAGCCCGGAAGGCGCGCGCCTGAGCGCCTACGAGCTGGCGCGCCAGCGCCCGGAACTGCTCGGCGACGAGCGCTACCTGTCGCACAAGGTCGCCGACAAGACGGTCAAGGGCGACCTGATGAACTATATCCAGTTCAACCACGCGCAACTGGCGCCGCAGTTCGGCCCCAACCAGATCGCCCTGTACGAAACCCTCAAGGCCGAGCAAAGCGCCAGCGACCTGTTCGCCAGCGAACAACAGAGCCTGATGCTGGTGGGGACCAGCTACAGCAAGATCGATGACTGGAACTTCGTCGGCTTCCTCAAGGAGGCGCTCAACCGCGACCTGCTCAGTGTTTCGGTGGAAGCCCGCGGGCCGTTCGAGGCCATGAGCCAGTTCCTCGCCAGCGACCAGTTGAGCAACCCCGAGATCGACACCGTGGTCTGGGAATTCCCCCTGCGCACCCTGCTCGCCCACCGCCTCGGCTCCCTGAGCCGCCCCGGCCAGACCCAACATTTCTAAGGAGAGACTGATGAACATTGCACTGCAACGCCTGCTCGCCACTTCCGCCCTGCTGCTGGGCAGCAGCGCCGCTCATGCTGCCGAAGGCAACGCCGACCTGTATGACGCCGTGGCCCCGGCCGACTCGGCCTTCGTCCGCGTGCTCAACCTGTCCGGCGCCAACATCGACGTGACCCTGAGCGGCAAGATCACCCCGCAACGGGTCGCCGCCGGCCAGCTCAGCGGCTACCGCTTCACCCCGGCCGGTGCGCACAAGATCGCCGTTGGCGGCACCGCCATCGAGCCGCAGCTCAAGGCCAACGCCGCCAGCACCGTGGTCTACGATGGCAACAAGCTGACCCTGATCGCCGACAAGTATGTCAACGAGCCGAAGAAAGCCCAGGTCGCCTTCTATAACCTGACCCCGGCCCAGGCGGCGCTGAAGACCGTCGACGGCAAGCACGTGATCGTCGACCCGCTGGGCAAGGACCAGACCGGCAGCCGCATGGTCAACGAGATCAAGATCGGCTTTGCCGCCTACGTCGATGAACAGAACGTGGCCAGGTTCGATGAGCTGTTCCTGAAAAAAGGCCGCTCCTACAGCTACGTGCTGCTGCCCAAGGGCGCCGGCTATCAGAGCATGAGCCTGGCCAACAGCATCGACCCGAGCGAGTGACGCATGGCCATGAAGCGCTTTCTTCCCCTTGGCCTGGTCGCATTGCTGGGCCCGCTGCTCAGTGCGCCAGGCATGGCCGCCGAACCAGGCAAGGCCAACTGCACCAGCCTTGAGTGCATGGTCTGCCCGGGCCTGAGCGACCCGCAGAACTACGCCGAAGGGCGCATGAAGCTGATGCGCGAAATCGTCCCGGCCAAGGACCGCTGGCTGTTCCGTTCGGCGGTCGACCTGACCAACGATTTCGGCATCCCGGCGCCCATGCGTCCGGAGTTCGCCCGCTTGATGGCCGCCTTTCGCCAGCAGGGCATCCACGTGGCCATGGCGGTACAACCGACCCGCGGCCTGATGCACCGTGACAAGCTCTACGCCGACAAGCTGCACGGCTTCGACTTTGCCCGCGCCAGCGGCAACCTGGAGAGCTACCTGCAGCAACTGCGCGCCGCTGGCGCGGTGGTGCCGCCGTTGATGCAACTGGTGCACACCCCGCCCAAGGGCGAGTTCTTCTTTCGTCGTGACCACCACTGGACCCCGGCCGGCGCCGAAGCCACGGCGCGGCTGGTCGCCGAAGAAGTACGGCGCCAGCCGTTCTATGCCCAGCTGAGCAAAAAGCGCTACCGCACCGAACCCGGCGTCATGGTGCCCAAGGACGGCACGATGAACCTGGCGCTGAGTTATATCTGCGGCAACAACTATGGTTTCCAGTACGTGCGCGGCTACCAGACCATCCCCGAAGCCGACGGCGCCGACGCGCTGTTCGACGACGCGCCGGACCCGGAGGTGATCCTGGTCGGCGACAGTAACGCCGCCGCCCGTGAAGACGAAAGCAAGCAGTTCAACTTCGACGGCTACCTCAAGCAGTACCTGGAGGTCGACATCCTCAACTACGCCCTGCCCGGCGTCGGCCAGGACGGCTCGCTGCTCGAATATCTGCTGTCGGAAAACTACAAACCCAAGGCACCGCCGAAGCTGATCATCTGGGAGCTGCCGGCCAACTACCAGCTGGAGTCCGAGCAGATGTACCGCCAGCTGATCCCGGCGATCAAGGGCGGCTGCCCGGTGTCCACCGAGGTCCTGGCCAACCGTGTGCAGCGCCCGCCGCTGCGGGTCAACGAGCGCATCGAGCTGCTCAGCAACGCCGGTGAAGGGCGCAGGAACCTCAGCAACGGCCAGGGCTTTCTCGATATCCGTATCAGCGACAAGAACGTCAAGGATTTCTACGTGATCGTCTATTACGACAACGGTGCCCGCGACAAAGTCTGGTTCCGCCGCGAAGCGGTGGTCACCGGCGGCCAGTACTACCTTGAGTTGAGCCGGGCCAAGGCGTTTGCCGGCGCCAACCTGCTGTCGGTGTTCATGGAACCGACCAAGCCCGGCACCGCCGCCACCCAAGTGGAAACCCGTGTATGCCTGTAAAGACCTGGACAGCGCTGGGCCTGGGACTGTGCGCCAGCCTGCAGTTGGCCGACAGCCTGGCGGCCAGCTCAATCTGGCCGCCGCGGGCCACCGCGCAGTCGGCGATGATTGCCGACTACCGGACCCTGAGCTGCAGCAAGGAAGTGCCCGCGCCCTACACCGGCAGCTTGCAGTTGCAAAGCAAGTACGACCAGCGCGACGCCAGCAAGTCGACCCTGCGCAGCACCCCGGACGCCAACAGCGAACAGATCGGCAAGCAGGTCAAACAGTTCATCGGCGGCCTGATCTACGCCAGCAAGCGCTTCCAGCGGGCCAAGAGTCCACAGGAAGCGAACATGGCCCTGGCCTGCCAGGACCAGTGGCTGGAGCGCTGGGCCCAGGCCGGTGCGCTGCTCAACCCCGACGCCAGCAGCACCGGCATGGCTGCACGCAAATGGGCGGTAGCGGCCATGGCCTCGACCCTGCTGATGACCCAGGCGGCCAGCGACGCCAAGCTGCAATTGTCGCCGGCCCAGAAGGCCTGGTTCAACCAATTGGGCGAACGCATCATCGCCGAGTACCAGCCGCGCCGTACGCCGGGCTTTACCTGGTTCAACAACCATGACTACTGGGCGGCCTGGGCCGTGGCGGCGACCGGCATGCTGGTGCAGCGCGACGACTTCATCCAGTGGGCCGACGGCAACCTGCGCCGTGGCCTGCAGCAAGCAGTGAAAGCCAGCGATGGCAGCTACGCCTACCTGCCACTGGAAGTGGCGCGCAGCAAGCTGGCCGCCACCTACAGCCAGTACGCCCTGGTGCCGCTGGTGCTGCTGGCCGAGTCGGCGCGGGCCAACGGCCTGCCGTGGAGCAGCGACGATCAGCAGACCCTGGAACTGCTGGCCAACTTCGCCGCCCGCAGCATCCTCGACCCCGACAACCTGCCCGAGCTCAAGGGCAAGTCGCAGACCGACGTCGCCCCGTACAAACTGGCCTGGCTGATCCCCTTCCTGCAGCGCGCCCCGGGCAACCGCCTGGCCCGCCAGCTGTATGACAGCGAGGATGGCGAGGTCGACAACTACAGCCAGATCGGCGGCCCGCTCAAGCCGTTCTATCCCAAACTGCCGTAATCAAGGACGAACCGTCATGGCCATGCTTGCCCGCCCGCTTACCCTTTCCTGCCTCGCGTTGCTGTTCAGCGCGATGGCCCAGGCTGCCAGCCAGAGCTTGCCGTTGCAGCAATCGCTGAGCGCCGTGAGCAGCGCCGAACACCAGCGCGACCTGCAGCAGTTGCAACAACAGGTCAGCCAGGCCGTGCAGTTGCAGGTCAACGAACGCCCGCGCCCAGCGGGTCGCGCCAGTGTCAGCCTGCAACCGATGTTCTCGTCCCAGGCTGGCAGCTGGCCGTTCGAGCCGTTCGTCAACAACGGCCTGTTCCGCGCCATCGCCGGCTACCAGGCGCATCACCCGCAAGCGGTAATGGTGCGCGGCGGCAGCATCAGCCTGGCGCAACTGCACGACGCCCTCAACGACCCAAAGATCATCAAGCGCTACAAGGACGGCTACCTGCTCAGCTACCCGCTGGTGATCGCCAGCGATGGCGGCCTGCTGCTCGAAGGCACCAGCCTGTACCTGTACAGCTACTCCGGTACGGCGCTGATCAACCAGGGCTGGCTGGGCCTGAACCAGTCACGCCTGGAGAGTGTCGCCGGCGACAAACCCGGCAGTACCGACCGTGCCTGGCGGCCGTTCGTGGTGGCCTGGGCCGGCAGCCATACCCAGGTGCTGGGCTCGACCCTCAACCGCCTCGGCTACAACGCCAACCTCTCGCGCGGCCTGACCACCGCCCTGAGCAGCCAACAGGCCGCGTCGACCCGCCCGGCCACGCTGATCATCCGCGACAGCCAGTTCAATGAGCTGTCCAGCGCGGTGGAGCTGCAACACAGCCAGGCGCAGATCGACAACAGCCAGTTCGGCCAGTCCCAGCAGTACGCCATCGACGTGCGTGACAGCCAGGTGACGCTGCGCAACAACCAGTTGCGCGGCATCGACAACAACAGCGGCATCCGCCTGCGCGGCCAGACCCGCGGGCGCATCGAGCACAACCTGATCCTCGGCGCGCACAAGGCGGCCATCGAGGTCAGCGAGCAACAGGGCGCCCTGCTGCTGACCGGCAACCTGATCGGCGACAGCCGTGGCAACGGCATCCAGCTGCGCAACCTGGCGCCGACGGCTGCCGCGCCGCTGTTGATCAGCGACAACCTGATCAGCAACAGCCAGGGCAGCGCCGTGGACGCCAGCGAGGTCGGCGCCGTCAGCCTGATCGGCAACCGCATCGGCAACAGCCCGGAATACGCCGTCAGCCTGCGCAATGCCGCGCCGCTGCCCGGGCCGCTGACCTTGAGCGGCAACACCCTGGGCAAGGTCGGCAAGGCGGTGGTGCGGGTCGAGGGCTTGCAGCAGGTGGTGCTGGGGCCGAACACTTTCGAGGGCAAGCCGATTTTGCAGAACCTGCTGATTGGTGACTTGTTGCCGGTGCAGGGCCTGCTGCTCGACGCCACCCAGCGCCGGGGCTGCGTGGTGCGGGTCGAGCTAGGCGAGCGTGCGCTGCATACGCAAAAAGCACTCGTCTTCGCCGACACAGACAAAACCCTCGCGCAGGTACAGGAACCGTGCCGGGTTGCTCTTGAACACCATCAGGCGCAGCAGCGGCAATTGCCGTTGGCGGGTCCAGTCCACCAGTTGCGTTAATACCCAACTGCCGACGCCACGGCCGCGAAAGCCTTCGAGCAGGTGCAGTTCACGGATGAACAGGGCCTGGCGGTCCTGGCTGAGGCTGAAGTAGCCCAGCGGTTGCTGGGCTTCGCTGATCAACCACTGCTCGCGCCACTCCCAGGCCTGGTCGAAGGCTTCTTCCTGCCAGAGCAGGTCGAACTCGCGGTAATACGGCAGCATGGCCCGGCGGGTGAGGTCGCGGGCGAAGGTGCGGTGCTGGTCGGTGGCGGGGGTCAGTTGCACAGTCATTCTAGTCGTTCTCATTCAGCAAGGCTGCGCCTTGCATCGCCGGCAAAGCCGGCTCCCACAAGGGCCAGGATATGTGGGAGCCGGCGTTGCCGGCGATGGGCTGCAAAGCAGCCCCATTGACTCAAGATTTGAATTCGTCGGCATAACACACCGGCGAACTCCCCGGCCCCTGGCGCTCCAGCTCATCCTCGAGCCATTGCGCCAGCACCATCGCATTGTTGTGCTCGGTGTCCTTGCCGGCATACAGCAAGGTCACATCGCCCTGCCCGGCCATGCCCAGCAACTTCCACCAATGCTCGGGCCGCGCCGTCAGCTCCTGGCGGTAGCGCTCGGCAAACCCGGCAAAATCCACTTCACCGGCATGAAAAGCCTGACGCAACGCCGTTGACGGCGCCACCTCCGGCAGCCACAAGGCCTGCAACTGGTCCTTGCGCCGGTTGCGCGGCCACAGGCGGTCGACCAGCACGCGCTGGCCATCGCTGGCTTGCAGCGGATCATAAACGCGTTTGCAGCGGATCATCGCTTCGCTCCATCGGCAGGTCCCTTGATCCTAGGGCTTTCCTTGACCGAGGTCACGATGAAGTCAGCGATTGTTTTTATCATGGCCGGGCAAGGCTCGACCCTTCCTGGTAACCCGGACCCGTCATCATGACCACCCCGACCCTGGCTGGCAGCCCATCGCTGGCCAACCTTGACCCCCGCCCCCGTCTCAACCACAAACCCGGCCGCACCACCCTGACCCTGTTTTTCAGCCTGCTGGTGGGCGGGCTGTTGTACACCGCCTGGAGCCTGTTCCGCGACATCGACGCCACCGGCACCGTGGTCACCACCTGGACCCCATTTTTGCTGCTCGGCCTGGCGTTGCTGATTGCCCTGGGCTTCGAGTTCGTCAACGGTTTTCACGACACCGCCAACGCCGTGGCCACGGTGATCTACACCCATTCGCTGCCACCGTCAGTCGCCGTGGTCTGGTCCGGCTGCTTCAATTTTCTCGGCGTGCTGCTGTCCAACGGTGCCGTGGCCTTCGGCATCATCGCCTTGCTGCCGGTGGAGCTGATCTTGCAGGTCGGCTCCTCGGCAGGCTTCTCCATGGTCTTCGCCCTGCTGCTGTCGGCGATCATCTGGAACCTGGGCACCTGGTGGCTAGGCTTGCCGGCCTCGTCATCGCATACGTTGATCGGCTCGATCATTGGCGTCGGTATCGCCAACGCCTTGATGCACGGGCGCGACGGCACCAGTGGCGTGGACTGGACCCAGGCCAGCAAGGTTGGCTATTCGCTGTTGCTGTCGCCGCTGGTGGGCTTTGCCTGCGCGGCGCTGTTGCTGCTGGCCCTGCGCATGCTGGTCAAGCGCCGCGAGCTGTACCAGGCGCCGGTCGGCAACACGCCACCGCCCTGGTGGATTCGCGGGCTGCTGATCCTCACCTGCACCGGGGTATCTTTCGCCCATGGTTCCAACGACGGGCAAAAAGGCATGGGCCTGATCATGCTGATCCTGGTCGGCACCCTGCCCATGGCCTATGCCCTGAACCGCACCATGCCGGCTGACCAGTCGCTGCAGTTCGCCGCGGTGGCCGAGGTCACTCAGCAGGCCTTGCAGCGCAGCGCCCCGCAGGCCGCACCGGCGGATCCGCGACAGACCCTCAGCGCGTTCATCCGCGAGCCGCAGGCCAGTGAAGAACTGCTGCCGGCGCTGGCAGCGCTGGCCGGGATGATCGGCACCGAGGTCAAAAGCTATGGTTCGCTCAACCGGGTGCCCGCAGAGGCCATGGCCAACGTGCGTAACGACATGTACCTGACCTCCGAAGCCATTCGCCTGATCGACAAGCACCAACTGGCGCAGTTCAATGCCGATACCCAGGCCAAGGTGCAAGTGTTCAAGCAGCAGATCGACAGCGCCACCCACTACATTCCGCTGTGGGTGAAGATTGCTGTGGCCATTGCCCTGGGGCTGGGCACCATGGTCGGCTGGCGGCGCATCGTAGTGACCGTTGGCGAGAAGATCGGCAAGACCCACCTGACCTACGCCCAGGGCGCTTCGGCGGAGCTGGTGGCGATGTGCACCATTGGTGCGGCGGACATGTACGGGCTGCCGGTGTCGACCACCCATGTGCTGTCGTCCGGGGTGGCCGGGAGCATGGTCGCCAATGGCTCGGGCTTGCAGATGCGCACCCTCTTCAACCTGCTGATGGCCTGGGTGCTGACCTTGCCGGCGGCGATTGTGCTGGCGGGGGGGTTGTACTGGTTGTTTCGGCAGGTGTTCTGATTTGAATGTACCGGCCTCATCGCTGGCAAGCCAGCTCCCACAAGTACTGCCCCAATCCTGAGAACAGTGCCAATCCTGTGGGAGCCGGCTTGCCGGCGATAAGGCCTATGCAGGTATCTTCAACCCGCGCGCCACCGCCGGCCGCTGCACGAACGCCGCCAGCACCCGCTTGACGTTGGCAAAGTCATCAAAGCCCACCAGCTCGCCCGCCTCATAAAAACCGACCAGGTTGCGCACCCAGGGCAGAATGGCGATATCGGCAATGCTGTAAGCATCCATCACCCACTCACGCCCTTGCAGGCGCTGGTCCAGCACCCCGAGCAAGCGCCGCGACTCGGCCACGTAACGGTCGCGCGGACGCTTGTCTTCGTACGCCTTGCCGGCGAATTTGTGGAAAAAACCCACCTGGCCAAACATCGGCCCGATCCCGCCCATCTGGAACATCAGCCACTGCAGGGTCTCGTAGCGCTGGGCCGGGTCCGCCGACAGCAGTTGCCCGCTCTTCTCTGCCAGGTAAACCAGGATCGCCCCGGACTCGAACAACGCCAGCGGCTCGCCACCCGGGCCATTGGGGTCGAGGATCGCCGGGATCTTGTTGTTGGCGCTCAGGGAGATGAATTCCGGGGTCAACTGGTCGTTGGTCTCGAAGCTGACCTTATGCACCTCGTAGGCCAGGCCGATCTCCTCGAGCATGATCGACACCTTCACGCCGTTGGGCGTGGCCAGCGAGTACAGCTGCAGCAGCTCGGGCTGTTTGGCCGGCCATTTACGGGTGATCGGGAATGCACTGAGATCGGTCATGAACAGAACCTTGAGCAAGAAATTGAGGCAGACACTGTAACCAGTTTTGTCACCGCCGCGCGACCATCACCCAGTCGCGGTGACGCTCCGGGCCACATTCGAACACGGCCTCGCCGACCTTGCTAAAACCATTGCGCTGATAAAAACGGATGGCCCGGGTGTTCTGTTCATTGACGGTCAGGCGAATGCCGCCGCGCACCTGCGCCAGGGTGTCGTCGAGCAACAGCTGGGCGCCGCCGAGGCCATGGTGCTCGGGCAGCACATAGCAGCGGCTCAGCTCCGGCACGCCATCGGCCTCGGCAATCCCCAAGGATTCCGGCGCGCTGTCGACCAGGCTGTAACCCACCACTTTACCCAGGTGCTCAAGCACCCGCAGGCGCTTTCGCGGATTGAGCAGGTGCAGCACGAAGTGCTCGGGCTGCAGCCGGGTGTCGATGTATTCCTGCAAAGCCTGGGCAGCAGAATCCGGCGGGCTGGCCAGGGCGAAGGTCTGGCCGGCAACATGGCTGAGCGCCTCGGCATCACTGGGCCGGGCAACACGGGTAGTGAATGGCATGCAGCAACATCCTGTCCAACGGGCGAACCGGCATGGTAGCCCGATCCCTCAGAAGGCAAAACAGGAACAACCAAACGCGCCCCAAAAGCCCTGAAAATCACTGACCGGCACCGACGCTTGCCGCGCGCGCTGGTGCGCATGGGCATGCACCGCACAGGCACCGACGCACTGATGTATTTGTGCGGTCAGCGGCGCACCCTGGCGCCAGTGCCCGGGCACCTTGGCCACCGGCGACCAGTCGGGCAACACCGGCAAAGTCGGCGGGTCGAGCCGGGCGAACTCGGCGGCGCCGTACACCACCTTGCCATCGACCAGGGTCAGCACCGACTCCAGGCTTTTGATCGCCTCGGCGTCGATGCTGAAATAGTCGGCGCTCAAGGCCGTCAGGTCTGCCAGCTGGCCGACCTTGATCTGGCCCTTCTTGCCCTGCTCGCTGGAGAACCAGGCGCTGCCGTGGGTGAACAACGACAACGCGGTATCGCGGTCCAGGCCCTGCGGGTACAGCTCCAGCCCGCCCACGGTGCGCCCGCTGACCAGCCAGTACAGCGAGGTCCAGGGGTTGTAGCTGGACACCCGGGTGGCGTCGGTGCCGGCGCCGACCGGGATGCCTTCACCGAGCATGCGCTTGATCGGTGGTGTGTGCTGCGCGGCCTTGGCGCCGTAGCGTTCAACGAAGTATTCGCCCTGGAAGGCCATGCGGTCCTGAATGGCAATGCCGCCGCCCAGCGCCCGTACCCGCTCGATGTTCTTCGGGCTGATGGTCTCGGCATGGTCGAAGAACCACGGCAGTCCGTTGAAGGGAATGTCGCGGTCGACCTTCTCGAACACGTCGAGCATGCGCGAGATCGACTCATCGTAGGTGGCGTGCAGGCGAAACGGCCAGCGTTGCTCGAGCAGATGCCGCACCACCGGTTCCAGGTCGCCCTCCATGCTGCCGGGCAGGTCCGGGCGCGGTTCGAGGAAGTCCTCGAAGTCGGCGGCAGAGAACACCAGCATCTCGCCGGCGCCGTTGTGCCGCAGAAAGTCGTCGCCCTGGCCGTACCTGACGCTGCGGGTCCAGTTTTTAAAGTCGGCCAGTTCTTCCTTGGGCTTCTGGGTAAACAGGTTGTAGGCGATGCGTACGGTCAACTGCCGGGTCTTGGCCAGTTGCTCGATCACCGCATAGTCGTCGGGGTAGTTCTGATAACCACCGCCGGCATCGATGGCGCTGGTCAGGCCCAGACGGTTGAGCTCGCGCATGAACTGGCGGGTCGAGTTGACCTGATATTCCAGCGGCAGCTTCGGCCCCTTGGCCAGGGTCGAATAAAGGATCATCGCATTGGGCCGGGCGATCAGCATGCCGGTCGGGTTGCCGTTGGCGTCGCGCTGGATCTCGCCACCCGGCGGATTGGGCGTGTTGCGGTCAAAGCCGACCACGCGCAGGGCGGCGCGGTTGAGCAAGGCGCGGTCGTACAGGTGCAGGACGAACACCGGCGTGTCTGGCGCCGCCTGGTTCAGCTCGTCGAGGCTCGGCAAACGGCGCTCGGCGAACTGGAACTCGTTCCAGCCACCGACCACCCTCACCCACTGCGGCGCTGGCGTGCGCAGGGCCTGGTCCTTGAGCATGCGCAAGGCATCGGCCAGGGACGGCACGCCTTCCCAGCGCAACTCCAGGTTGTAGTTCAGGCCGCCGCGGATCAGGTGCAGGTGCGAATCGTTGAGCCCGGGGATCACCGTGCGTTGCTTGAGGTCGATGACCTGGGTCGCCGGCCCGCGCAAGGCCATGACCTGGGCGTCATCGCCCACCGCCACGAAGCGTCCGTCGCGAATGGCCACGGCCGTTGCTTGCGGCCGCTCGCGGTCCACCGTGTGCAAGCGGCCATTGTGCAGGATCAGCTCGGCCGGCACGGCCGTTTCGGTCCCGCGCAGAATGGCCCCGACGGCCAGCGGCGCCGTCGAGTACATGGCCCCGGCGGCGCCAAGCACGGAACTGGCGGCGATGAAACGGCGGCGGCTTTCCTGATCCTGGTTCATGGCGGCTCCTGAGGCGCGGCGTTGCCGGGCGAACAAAAGCTAAACGATAGACCAGCGCCGGCGCCGTACCAGTCAGCGGCGACGAAACAGCGGCCGTGGTTCGATCACCGAACGCCCATACAGCACGCTCATGCCGGCCAGGCCCTTGAGCGCATCCTCGGCGCATTTGTCTTCACGCACGGCGTAGCTGTCAAAACCGCACTGGCGCATATGGCTGAGCTGGTCACGCAGTACATCGCCCACCGCGCGCAGTTCACCATGCCAACCCAGGCGGCTGCGCAGCAGGTAAGCCTGGCTGTAGCCACGGCCGTCGCGAAAGCTGGGGAAGTCCACCGCGATCAGCGGCACCTGGGGCAGCCAGGCGCGCAGTGGCTCGATCTCATCGTCAGGCCCCAGCCACAAACCGTCACGGCCCACGGGCCGCTGGGCGCGGCGGGCAATCCAGGTGGCCAGCGGCAAAATCAGCAGACCGTCGGGCAGCACCTCGCCGGGTTCGCGCAACAGCTGCCAGGGATCGTGCTCGATCAACTGCGCCTCACCATTGCGCAGGCCAATCACATTACGCATATCAGCTCCTCCGGGCGCTTGGCATAGACCCGCTCCTTGAAGGGTTCCAGGCCGACCCGGCGCACGGTGTCGACAAAGGGTTCGTCCTGCTCGCGATAGGCGCAGTAGGTGGCGATGATCTGCTCGATCACCTGGGGGATCTCGGCGGCGCTGAACGACGGGCCGATGACCTTGCCCAGGGTGCTGTGCTTGCCCTGGGCGCCACCGAGGGTCACCTGGTACCACTCGCTGCCGTTTTTATCGACGCCGAGGATGCCGATGTTGCCGATGTGGTGGTGGCCACAGGCGTTGATGCAGCCGGAGATGTTCAGGCTCAGCTCGCCCAGGTCGTGCAGGTAGTCGAGGTCGTCGAAGCGGCGCTGGATCGACTGCGCGATAGGGATCGAGGTGGCGTTGGCCAGGGCGCAGAAGTCGCCGCCCGGGCAGGCGATGATGTCGGTCAGCAGGCCAATGTTGGCCGTGCCCAGGTCACGTTCGCAGGCCAGGCGCCAGAGCGCGTGCAGGTCACGCTTGCGCACGTCCGGGAGGATCAGGTTCTGCTCATGGGCAATGCGGATCTCGCCGAAGCCGAACTGCTCAGACCAGTCGGCCACTGCATCCATCTGCGCATCGGTCAGGTCGCCCGGTGGCGACGCGTCACCCGGCTTGGTCGACAGCACCACGCTGGCATAACCGGGGACCTTGTGCGGCTTGACGCAACAGGCTACCCAGCGGGCGAAGGCGTGGTCCTGGGCCAGGTGGGTGTCGTAGGCCAGCTCATCGTCGATGACGCTGTCGTAGGCCGGTGGCTCGAAGGCGGCGGCGACCCGCTGGAACTCGTCCTCGGTGAGTTGCGCCGGGCCGTCCTTGATGTGTTGCCACTCCTCCTCCACCTCGCGGGAGAACGCCTCGATGCCCAGCGCCTTGACCAGGATCTTGATCCGCGCCTTGTACTTGTTGTCGCGCCGGCCATGGCGGTTGTACACACGCAAAATGGCTTCGACATAGGACAACAGGTGCTGCCACGGCAGCCCTTCGCGGATCTGCAAACCGAGGATCGGCGTGCGCCCCAGGCCGCCGCCGACCATCACCCGCAGGCACATCTGGCCACGGCCGTCGCGGTACAGGTAGAGGCCGATGTCATGCATCATGATTGCTGCGCGGTCTTCGATGGCCGAGCAGATGGCGATCTTGAACTTGCGCGGCAAAAACAGGAATTCCGGGTTGATGGTCGACCACTGCCGGAGGATCTCGGCCAGCGGCCGCGGGTCGAGCAGCTCGTCGGCGGCGACACCGGCAAAGGCTTCGGTGGTGATGTTGCGCACGCAGTTGCCGGAGGTCTGGATCGCATGCATCTCGACCTCGGCCAGGCGCTGGAGAATGTCCGGCACCTGAGCCAGTTCGATCCAGTTGAACTGGATGTTCTGGCGCGTGGTGAAGTGGCCGTAGCCGCGGTCGTACTCGCGGGCGATCTGCGCCAGGGTGCGCATCTGCCGGGCACCCAGGGTGCCGTAGGGGATGGCCACGCGCAGCATGTAGGCATGCTTTTGCAGGTACAGGCCGTTTTGCAGGCGCAGGGGCAGGAACTCTTCTTCACTCAGTTCGCCAGCCATGAACCGGCGCACCTGATCGCGAAACTGCGCCACGCGCTCGAACACCAGCGCACGGTCATACTCGTCATAGTGATACATGGTTCGGACCTCATCAGGGAGGCCGTTACTATGGCTTTTGGGTGTACTGGGTTACAGATTCAGGTTGGGGGTATTTATACGGATCAGATGCTCAAATTGCGCTGACCCTATCGCTGGCAAGCCAGCTCCCACAAGAACTGTATGCACCGGACCCTGTGGGAGCTGGCTTGCCAGCGATGAGGCCTTAAAGGGCGACACCGTCCGTGCGCTTCAACTCGCCAATCTTCTCCAACCGCGCCCGCACGATGTTGCGGCTGATATTCAGCAAGCGCCCGGTCTGCAACTGATTGCCATGGCAGAACCGGTACGCGGTGCGAAACACCGTCTCCTCGATATGCTCGTACAAGTCCGCGATGTTCTGTTCGAACAGCGCCGTCAGCGCCGCCTCAAGGTTCGGCGGCTCGCTGGCCAGGCGCAGCGGCTGGCTGTGCTCCTCCTGGCGAATGCCCACCGAACGCATGTCCACCAGGTGCAGGTCGGCCGGCTGCACCACCTGTTGCCGGCACACCAGCAAGGCATGGTGAATGGCGTTCTCCAGCTCGCGAATATTCCCCGGCCAGCTGTGCGACAGCAGTTTTCGCTCGCTCTCCAGGCTCAGGCTGGCGCGGCTGTAGCCCAGGCGCTGGCAGTGTTCTTCGAGGAAGAACTCGGCCAGCGGCAGGATGTCCCCCGGCCGTTCGCGCAGCGGCGGCAGGCGGATGGTTGCCACGTGCAGGCGGTAGAACAGGTCTTCGCGAAAATGCCCGGCCACCACCGCATCGGCGAGGTTGACGTTGGTCGCCGCCACCAGACGCACGTTGATCGGGATCGGCGTGCGCGAGCCCAGGCGCACCACTTCGCGCTCCTGCAGCACCCGCAGCAGTTTCACCTGCATGTTCAGCGGCAGGTCGCCGATTTCATCGAGGAACAACGTGCCGCCATTGGCCGCTTCGAACCAGCCGGCCTTGCTGTTGGTGGCGCCGGTAAAGGCGCCCTTCTCGTGACCGAACAGTTCGCTCTCGACCAGGGTTTCGGCAAAGGCGCCGCAGTTGACCGCCACGAACGGCTCGCGCCCGCGGCGGCTGAGTTGATGGATGTGGCGGGCGACCAGCTCCTTGCCGGTGCCGGTCTCGCCGATGATCAGGGTGTTGGCTTCACTCGGCGCCAGGCGTTCGATGCGGCTGAGCAGTTCCTGGGAGCGCGGGTCCTTGAACACCAGAACGGTGGCGCGAACGGATTTGGTCAGTTCCCGGGCATGGGGATGGGTTATCAGCGACATGGTGCATTCCTGGCAGTGAAAGCGCAGGGCCATAGTGCCCGAAACAAATTAGAACAAATAATTATTAATTAGTATTTATATATTCCATACAGAGATATGCGATTAGCACTGCTGCCCCAGCAGCAGTCGCCCAGCAATCCGTGGCTGCTGGCCAGCATCGACGCCCCCCGAGATCCCCCTTGATGACAACGAAGTCCCGCAAATGCAGGGCCTGCAGCGCTCTGGCACGCATTTCGCTCAAGCCTGGCACACGCACCGTGCAAGGACCTCTCGATGAAACTGCAGAAAACATTCGCCTTCGGCCTGAGCCTGCTGGCCCTGTCGTTCAGCGCCGTGGCCGCGCAAACCTTCGCGCCCAAACCCGACCCGCTGCAAGGCGATGGCCGGGTCTCGGCGTTCTACAGCTGGAACCAGGCCATCCCCGCCAGCCCCGGCAAACTGCTGCGCAGCGAGCCGCTGGAACAGACCCTGAGCCTGCCCGGCGCGGCGTCGCAGTTGCGCATCCTCTACAGCTCCACCGACGGTATCGACGGCAAGACTCCGGTGGCAGTCTCCGGTGCGCTGTTCATTCCCCAGGGCACGGCGCCAGCAGGCGGCTGGCCGGTGGTGACCTGGGGCCACGGCACCGTGGGCGTGGCGGATGTCTGCGCGCCGTCCTGGGCCGGGCGTTCGTACCGCGACGTGCAGTACCTGGCGCGCTGGCTCAACGAGGGCTACGCCATCGTCGCCACCGACTACCAGGGCCTGGGCGTGCCCGGCGGCCACCCGCTGCTGAACAACCGCATGGCCGCCTACGGCATCCTCGACGCCGCTCGCGCAGTGATTGCCGGGGTGCCGGGGCTGGCCAACAAGGTGCTGGTGGTCGGCCAGTCCCAGGGCGGCGCCGGCGCCTTTGCCTCGGCCGCCTATGCGCCGACCTACGCCCCGGACCTGGGCCTGAAGGGCAGCGTCGGCACCGGGGTGATCTACACCGTGGGTGCGAAAAACGTCGGCGAGCAGGACCCGGACCAGGTCGACGCCTCCCTGGCCTACGGCTTCTACACCCTGCTGGCGGCCCAGCAGTACGACCCGCGCATCGACCCGCGCGACTTCTACACCGACAAGGCCCTGCCGCTGTTCGAACAGGCGCGCAGCACCTGCCTGTCGTCACTGGTGGCCGATGTGATCGGCACCGGCCTGACCCCGGCCAACACCCGCAAGGCCAACAGCGGCGCGCAGCTCAAGCCGTGGCTGGCACAGGTGTCCTACCCGACCCTGAAACTCAAGCAGCCGATCTTCATCGGCACCGGCGCCGAAGACAAGACCCCGGCCGCCGCCACCCAGGTGGCGTTGATGCAGGACGCCTGCAAGACCGGTTCGATCGTCGAAGGCCACCTGTACAAGGGGCTGGGCCACAGCGAGACGGTCAACGCCTCGCTCAAGGACTCGCTGCCCTTCGCCCGCAAGGTGTTCAGCGACCAGCCCATCGCGCCGATCTGCAACCCCACCGTGCAATAAGGACTATCACCGTGAGCATCGAATTCTTTACCCGCCTGCCCTTGCACGGCGAAACCCAGTTCCTCCCTGGCGACCCGCGCAACCGCGGCGACTGGCATAGCGGCAGTGACAGCACCGGCGCCGTGTCGAACTTCGCCGTGGGCGATCACTTCACCTACATCGACTACCTCGGGCAAATTGCCCGCGCCGCCGAGATCAACGGCTTTGGCGGCGCGCTGATGGTCAACGCGCCGTCCGGCGAAGAGCCGTGGACGGTGTGCTCGCTGCTCGCCCGCGAGACCCGCACCCTGAGTTACGTCACCGCCTTCCAGCCCTACCACTACACGCCCTGGGTCGCCGTGCAGCAGGCCGCCACCTACCAGCGCGCCACCGGCAACCGCCTGGTGTGGAACATCATCAACGGCGGCTCCGACGCGGTCCAGCGCCAGGTCGGCGACTTCAGCGACCACGATGAACGCTACGCGCGCGCCATCGAGTTCATGGACGTGGTCAAGGGCTACTGGCACTCGGAGAACTTCCACTACCAGGGGCGCTTCTACCAGGCCGAAGGCGGCGGCCTGCGCGGCCCGCAGAAGAAGGCCGAGCTGCCGCTGATCTGCACTGCCGGCTCGTCGATCGCAGCGCGGGAGTTCGCCGCCCGCCACGCCGACTTCTACCTGATGCGCGCCGAGCACCCGGACGAGATCCGCACGCTGATCGCCGACATTCGCGAGCGGGCGCTCAAGCACGGTCGCAGCAACATCCGCTTCGGCCTGTCGATCGATGTGATCACCCGCGAGACCGAAGCCCAGGCCCTGGCCGAGGCCAAGCGCTTCTTCGACGAAGGCGTGGCCAAGGGCGCGGTCAAGGCCGTGGCCGCCCATGCCGGGCTGCGCAGCGCACGCAAGCTGAGCTACGAAAATGAATACGCGGCCAAGGATGAAACCCGGCCGTTCGACGACTTTTTCATCTACCCCAATGTCTGGGCCGGCTTCGGCTACATCGGCATCCCGCCGGGCCTGGCGTTGGTCGGCAGCTACGAGAACGTGGTGGCACGGATTCGCGAGTACAACCAGTTAGGCATCGACCTGTTCTTCCTCGCCGGCTACCCGCACCTGGAAGAAGCCTACCGCCTGGGCGAGCACATCCTCCCGCACTTTCGCGGCGAGCGAGCGCCATTACGGCGGATCGACACCCAGGCGCCGGCCCTGCGTGCGGCAGGAGGCTGAGGCCATGGACCCTTTTGATTACCAGCGCCGGCGTTTTCTCGGCTATAGCCTGGCGCTGGGCGGCGGCATGCTGCTCAGCGGCTGCGGCCCCGATACACCTGCTGCCAGCAACCTGGCCAGCGACCAGCCGCGCCATGGCGGGCGCCTGCGCCTGGGCGTGCTGTCCGGCGGCCAGGTCGGCAACCTCGACGCCCACAAACCCATCGGCAGCGGCATCGTCCGCGGCTTTGCCCTGTACAGCAAGCTGTGGGAATGGGACGAGCAGATGCAACCGCGCCTGGCCCTGGCCGAAGAAGCCGAGGCCAGCGCCGACGCCAGCAGCTGGACCGTACGACTGCGCCAGGGCCTTGAGTTTCACAACGGCAAGACTATCGATGCCGACGACCTGATCTTCTCCATTCGCCGCCTGACCGACCCGCAACTGGCCTCGCCCTATGCTGCGCTGCTGCACTGGGTCGACCGCGACAACCTGGAAAAGCTCGACGCGCGCACCGTGCGCATCCGCTTCAAGGACGGGCGCAGCTACCTGCCGCTGGCAGAAACCTGGGTCAACTTCGGCGGCATCGTCCCGGTCGATTACCACCCGCTGACCAACCCGGTCGGCGCCGGCCCCTACAAGTTGAAAAGCTTCACACCCGGCCAGCGCTCGGTGTTCAGCCGCTTCGAAAACTACTACAAGGACGGCAAACCCTACGCCGACGAGCTGGAGATCATCGACTTCAAGGACCAGGTCTCGCGCCTGGCCGCCTTGCGCGCCGGGCAGATCGACATGGCCAACGGGCTGCCCAGCGAACAGTTGCAGATCATCGAACGCGACCCGCGCCTGCAACTGGTGACCTCGGTCAGCGGCAACTGGCTGTCGTTCGAGATGAACACCAGCAAGCCACCGTTCGACAACCCGAAGGTACGCGAAGCCTTCCGCCTGCTGGCCGACCGCCCGGAGCTGGTGCGCCGCGCCTTGAATGGCCAGGGCCGGGTGGCCAACGACCTGTACGCACCGAACGACCCGACCTTCAACCACCGCCTCGGCCCACGCCCGCATGACCCGCAACGGGCGGCAACACTGCTGCGCGAAGCCGGCCACGAACAGCTCGAAGTCGAGCTGGTGACCACCAGTGGCCCGGCCCTGGCTTCGGCACTGGTGTTCGCCGAACAGGCCAAGCGCATCGGCGTGAGCCTCAAGGTGCGCCAGGTCGACCAGGCCACCTTCGACGGCCCGCAGCACGACCAGTGGCAACTGAGCACTGGCGGCACCATCGGCGCGCCGTTTCTGGCCAGCGCCATGCACATCGATGCGCCCTTTGCCGTGGCCAACAAGACCCACTTCAACGACCCGCAGTTCAGCGAACTGTTCCTCCAGGCCATGGCCCAGCCGGACCTGGCCAAGCGCAGTGCCCTGGTGCACCAGGCCCAGCAGATCCAGTACGAGCGCGGCGGCTTGCTGATCTGGGGCTACGTGAATTTGCTCGACGCCTTCTCGCGCCAGGTCGGTGGCGCCGCAGCCGAGCAGACGCTGTTCAGCACCTGGCGTTTCGACAACCTCTGGCTGCGCACCTAGCATTTTTGCCAGTAGACGGGTCGGGGCAGGCCCCCTAGGTTAAGGAACGACGGTTACACGTCGGTTTAGCGCCCCCCCTCTGCTGGAGAGCCGCGTCATGATGGACGATATCGAGAATGCTTTTGTGGGCATCGACCTGATTCTGGAGACAACGAGCGGTAGCAAGCCGTTGAACCTGACGATGTGGAAACCCATTTTCACCGAAGACACGTTTGAGGTTTCCGCTGGTTCCAAGGCTGAGGAGTACCTGTTGACCTTGAGCTGCTGGGGGAAACCCAAGGCAAGAGATTACCTGTTTCCTGTGGACGCTGATGTAGATGAACAAGGATTGGGCGACCAGGTACAAGTAACCATGGAGTTCGGAAAGTACGGCCAGCCATCCTTTGAAATAAGCAATGGCACGCTGACAATTGATGAAATTAATCAGGATCAGAACAGCCTGTACCTCGTAGGCCGCTTCGACTTCACAGTGCTGGATGCTCACAAGAGCATCACCGTCAGTTGCTGGAAATTCACTATCGGCGACAGAGCCTGACCTGCCCCCCCCCTGACATCAGCGCAACCCCGCCTGACGCTGACGATATTCCCCCGGCGTGAGCTGCGCATAGCGCAAAAAGAACCGGCTGAAATACGCCGGGTCCTTGAAGCCCAGGCTGTAGCAGATCTCGTTGGCCGAGCTGCCGGTGTACAGCAGCAGGCGCCGCGCCTCCTGCATCAGCCGTTCGAGGATCAGCCGCTTGGACGGCAGGTCGGCGATGCGCCGGCACACTTCATTGAGCCGCGCCTCGGTGACGCCGATGCCCTGGGCGTAGCGCGCCAACGGCCAGTGTTCGAGGTAGTGGGCCTCGATCAGTTCGTTGAAGCGGTGGAACACCTGCAAGTCTTCATGACGGGTTTGCCGTGCGGGCAGCGAACGCGCGCACAGGCGCAGCAGGCTGGTCATGATCAGCCGCGTCAGGCTTTCCAGCGCCGCCCCGCGCCCGGCTGCGCTGGCGTTGATCTCACTGTGCAGCTCATCGAACAGCAGCGCCAGGCGCCGCGCCTCGGCGGCATAGCTCGGCTCCAGGCCGCTCAAGGCCACGCAGGCCGGCGCCACCTGCGGCCCCGGCGCCAACCCCGGATCAGCTTCGAGTAACTGCCAGACCAGTTGCTGGCGCACGGTCAGCACATGGCCATCGGCATCGGGCTCGGTGACGAAGGAATGCGGGATGGTCGGCGGCGTGAGGAAGAACATCGGCCCCGATTCGACGTACTGCTGGTCGTCCAGGTACACCCGCACCGTGCCGCTCTTGACGTAATGCACCTGGAAAAACCGGTCATGGCGGTGCACCGGCATGTTGCGGCCGAAGAACCCGGCCAGGTTGCCGAGCTTGTCGTAGTGCACCTCGGCATCGCTGTAGCGCTGGTCATAGACCTGACCGATGTTGATGTTGGGGATTGGCTGGCGCTCGCTCATGGCCCTGCTCACTCTTGTTGTTCTGTCGCCAGCTTACTCCTGCAGCAAGCCGCTTGCATTTCGTTAACATCTTAATTATAACGTTAACACATTAACAATTATTCGAGCAGGGACCCTGCCCCTGCCCCAGCCAGGAGAACCCCATGAGCCGTGCCTTGCACGATGCTGCCAGCGGTACCCTGTTCGGCGTTGCGCTGAACTACCAGGGTTTGCTGAACCAGCGTCTCGCCGAATTCGAACAGCCGCCGTATCAAAAGCCGCCGGTCAAGCCGGTGCTGTTCATCAAGACCCCCAACACCCGCAATGGCCACGGCCAGCCCGTGGTCTATCCGCAAGGCATCGAACAACTACAACCGGGCCCGGCCCTGGGCGTGGTGATCGGCAAGCGTGCCACCCGGGTCAGCGTCGACAATGCCCTCAGCCATGTCGCCGGCTACACCATCGTCAATGAATTCAGCCTGCCGGAAGACAGCTACTACCGCCCGGCGGTCAAGGCCAAGTGCCGCGACGGCTTCTGCGCCCTGGGCCCTGAACTGGTGCCGGCCGCGCAAGTCGCCGACCCGCAGCAACTGAGCATCAAGCTGTTCATTAATGGCCAACTGCGCCAGCAGAACAGCACCGCCAACATGGTCCGCAGCGTTGCCCAGCTGATTGCCGAGATCAGCGAGTTCATGACCCTGCACGAAGGTGATGTGCTGATCACCGGCACCCCCGAAGGCCGCGTCGATGTGCTGCCCGGGGATCAGGTTGAAATCGAGATCAGCGGCCTCGGGCGCCTGACCAACAGCATCGTTGCCGCGCAGGAGAAGCGCTGATGAAACACGCACGTATCCGCTACCAGGGCGAAGTCCACGCCGTCACCGTCGAGGCCGACAACGCCGTGCGCCTGGCTGATGGCCGGCTGTTGCAAGAGCAGCAGGTCGAGTGGCTGCCGCCGGCCACCGGCAACATGTTCGCCCTGGGCCTGAACTACGCCGACCACGCCGCCGAGCTGGCCTTCACACCGCCCACCGAACCGCTGGCGTTCGTCAAGTCGGTGGGCACCTACACCGGCCACAACCAGGTGAGCTGGCGCCCGGACAACGTCGCCTACATGCACTACGAGTGCGAGCTGGTGGCGGTGATCGGCAAGCCTGCGCGCAACGTCAAGCGCGAGGATGCCCTTGAGTACCTGGCCGGCTACACGGTGTGCAACGACTACGCCATCCGCGATTACCTGGAAAACTACTACCGGCCCAACCTGCGGGTGAAAAACCGCGACGCCACCACCCCCGTCGGGCCGTGGATCGTCGACGTCGCCGAGGTGCCGGATGCCTCCAACCTGACCTTGCGCACCTGGATCAACGGTGAGCTCAAGCAGCAAGGCAGTACCAAGGACATGATTTTCGACATCCCCTACCTGATCGAATACCTGTCCAGCTTCATGACCCTGCAGCCGGGCGACATGATCGCCACCGGCACCCCCGAGGGCCTGGCCGACGTGGTGCCGGGCGATGAAGTGGTGGTCGAAGTCGAAGGCGTCGGGCGCCTGGTCAACCGTATTGTCAGCGAAGCCGAGTTCTTCGCCCTCAACCGCCAAGAGGCATGAGCAACATGATCAAACACTGGATCAACGGCCGCGAGGTCGAAAGCAAAGACGTGTTCGTCAACTACAACCCGGCCACCGGTGAAGCCATTGGCGAAGTCGCCAGCGGCGGCGCCGAAGAAGTTGCCCAGGCAGTAGCAGCGGCGAAAGAAGCCTTCCCGAAATGGGCCAACACCCCGGCCAGGGAACGCGCCCGGCTGATGCGCAAGCTTGGTGAGCTGATCGAGCAGAACGTGCCGCAGCTGGCCGAACTGGAAACCCTCGACACCGGCTTGCCGATCCACCAGACCAAGAACGTGCTGATCCCCCGTGCCTCGCACAACTTCGATTTCTTCGCCGAAGTCTGCACACGCATGGACGGCCACACCTACCCGGTCGACGACCAGATGCTCAACTACACCCTGTACCAGCCGGTGGGCGTGTGCGGGCTGGTGTCGCCGTGGAACGTGCCGTTCATGACCGCGACCTGGAAGACCGCGCCATGCCTGGCCCTGGGCAACACCGCGGTGCTGAAGATGAGCGAGCTGTCGCCATTGACCGCCAACGAACTGGGCCGCCTGGCCGTCGAGGCCGGCATCCCCAACGGCGTGCTCAACGTCATCCAGGGCTACGGCGCCACCGCCGGTGATGCCCTGGTGCGTCACCCGGACGTACGTGCGATCTCCTTTACCGGCGGCACCGCCACCGGCAAGAAGATCATGCAGACCGCAGGCCTGAAGAAGTACTCCATGGAGCTGGGCGGCAAGTCGCCGGTGCTGATCTTCGAAGACGCCGACCTGGAGCGCGCCCTCGATGCGGCGCTGTTCACCATCTTCTCGCTCAATGGCGAGCGCTGCACCGCCGGTAGCCGTATCTTCATCCAGGAAAGCGTCTATCCGCAGTTCGTCGCCGAGTTCGCCGCACGGGCCAAACGGCTGATCGTCGGTGACCCGCAAGACCCGAAAACCCAGGTAGGCTCGATGATCACTCAAGCCCACTATGACAAGGTCACCGGTTACATCAGGATCGGCATCGAGGAAGGCGCGACCCTGCTCGCTGGCGGCCTGGAGCGCCCGGCCAACCTGCCGGCGCACCTGGCCCGTGGGCAGTTCATCCAGCCGACGGTGTTTGCCGACGTGAACAACAACATGCGCATCGCCCAGGAAGAAATCTTCGGGCCGGTGGTGTGCCTGATTCCGTTCAAGGACGAAGCCGAGGCGCTGCGACTGGCCAATGACACCGAGTATGGCCTGGCCTCGTACATCTGGACGCAGGACATCGGCAAGGCGCATCGTCTGGCCCGCGGCATCGAGGCCGGCATGGTGTTCATCAACAGCCAGAACGTGCGCGACCTGCGCCAGCCGTTCGGCGGGATCAAGGGTTCGGGCACTGGCCGTGAAGGCGGGCAATACAGCTTCGAGGTGTTTGCCGAGATCAAGAACGTGTGTATCTCGATGGGCAGTCATCATATTCCGCGCTGGGGCGTCTGACGTCATCGCTGGCAAGCCAGCTCCCACAGGTCTGATGTCACCTCAAAACCTGTGGGAGCCGGCTTGCCGGCGATAGCGATGGCACTGACAGCACACAAGAACAACAATCTCCAGGAGTTCCATCATGGGCGAAGTCGTCCTGGCAGCCAAAGTCTGCCACGTACCCTCGATGTACCTGTCCGAACTGCCCGGCAAGCATCATGGCTGCCGCGAGGCGGCGATCGCCGGACACAAGGAAATCGGCCGCCGCGCCCGCGAACTGGGCGCTGACACCGCCGTGGTGTTCGACGTCCACTGGCTGGTCAACAGCGGCTACCACATCAACTGTGGCGAGCACTTCAAGGGCACTTACACCAGCAACGAGCTGCCGCACTTCATCAAGAACATGGACTTCGAGTACCCCGGCTGCCCGGAGCTGGGCGAGCTGATCGGCCTTGAGGCCAATGCCGCCGACGTGCGCACCCTGGCCCACAACATCCCGAGCCTGGAGCTTGAGTACGGCACCCTGGTACCGATGCGCTACATGCACATGGATGTACCGGAGGCGCAAAAGCTCAAGGTCGTGTCGATCGCCGCCTGGTGCGCCTGGCACCGCCTGGAAGATAGCTTCGCCTTCGGCGCCGCCGTGCGCCGGGCCATTGAAAAGAGCGACCGCAAGGTCCTGGTACTGGCCTCGGGTTCGCTCTCGCACCGCTTCTCGGACGACCGCGAGGCCGAAGCCAACATCCACAACTGGACCCGCGAATTCGACAAGCAGATGGACATGCGGGTGGTCGAGCTGTGGAAGCAGGGCCGCTTCAAGGAGTTCTGCGCAATGCTTCCGGACTACGCCACTCACTGCTACGGCGAAGGCGGCATGCACGACACGGCGATGCTCCTGGGCCTGCTCGGCGGCGCCGACTACAACAAGCCGGTCGAGGTGCTGACCGAGCCGTTCGGCAGTTCCGGCACCGGCCAGATCAACGCTGTCTTCCCGCTGTAGCGCGAAGGCAGCAGCCACAAGCTTCAAGCCACAAGCTGCAAGTGAAGAGCACGCGCTCTTGCCGCTTGTAGCTTGCCGCTTGCCGCTTGCCGCCGTTCAAACGGAGATCTTCATGCCGCATTTCATCATTGAGTACACCGACAACATCGAGCAACAGGCCGACCTGCCCGGCCTGTTCGAGAAGGTCCACGCCAGCCTGGGCGCCAGCGGCGTGTTCCCCCTGGGTGGCATCCGCAGCCGCGGCGTGCGCCTGGACAGCTGGCGCATGGCCGATGGCAAGCATGACTACGCCTTCGTCCACATGACTCTGAAGGTCGGCCACGGCCGTGACCTGGACACCCGCACCCAGGTTGCCCAGGCGCTGTTCGAGGTGATCACCGCGCACTTTGCCGAGCTGCAAAGCCAACGCCTGCTGGCGCTGTCGTTCGAGATGATCGAGCTGCACCCGCAACTGAATTTCAAGCAGAACAACGTTCACGCCTTTCTCCAGAACCAGGCGGGCTGACGCACAGCCACCCTCCCCCCACGGCCCTCTGACAAAAAGTACAAGATCATGAGCACAGCCAATACTGCCGAACACGCTGCCCTTGCCCAACATGACTCGACCCACAGCAAGATCACCTGGCGGCTGATGCCGCTGCTGCTGATCTGCTACCTGTTCGCTCACCTGGACCGCATCAACATCGGCTTTGCCAAGATGCAGATGAGCAGCGACCTGCACTTCAGCGACACGGTCTACGGCTTCGGTGCCGGGCTGTTCTTCATCGCCTACGCGCTGTTCGGCGTACCGAGCAACATCGCCCTGGACCGGGTCGGCCCACGGCGCTGGATCGCCACCCTGATGGTGGTCTGGGGCACGCTGTCGACCAGCATGCTCTGGGTCGAATCGGCCTCGGGCTTCTACGTCCTGCGCTTTTTGCTGGGCGTGGCCGAAGCCGGCTTTTTTCCCGGCATCCTGGTCTACCTCAACCGCTGGTACCCGGCCCGTCGCCGTGGGCAGATCACCGCGCTGTTCGCCATCGCCGTGCCCATGGCCGGTGTGGTCGGCGGGCCGTTGTCGGGCGGCATCCTCGAACTGTTCCACGACGCCGCCGGCCTGCGTGGCTGGCAGTGGATGTTCCTGATCGAAGGCGCGCCGGTGATCCTGCTCGGCCTGGTGGTGCTCAAGTGCCTGCCCGACAGTTTCGACAGCGTGAACTGGCTCAGCAGCGAAGAAAAGCTGCAACTGCGCGAACAGCTGAACCAGGAAGAACAACGCAAATCCATCACCTCGTTCGGCGGCATCCTGCGCGACAGCCAGGTCTGGCTGCTGGTGGCGGTGTACTTCGCGGTGATGCTGGCAGTCAACACCCTGGCGTTCTGGATGCCGACCCTGATCCACGGCGCCGGCATCGGCAGCGATGGCCGGGTCGGGCTGCTCAGCGCCGTACCGTATCTGGCCGGTTGCCTGTTCATGATTGCCTGCGGGCGCTCCTCCGACCGTCAGCGTGAACGCCGCTGGCACCTGTGCGTGCCGCTGCTGATGTCGGCCCTGGGCATTGCCATCGCCGGCCTGTCGCCAGGCAACCCGGTGATGGTGCTGGGCGGGTTGATCATCGCCGGCATGGGCGCCAGCGCCGCCTTGCCGATGTTCTGGCAACTGCCGCCAGCGTTCCTGTCGAACACCACCCAGGCCGCCGGCATCGCCCTGATCAGCTCGTTCGGCAGCATCGCCGCGTTCCTCGCCCCGTACCTGATCGGCTGGATGCGCGACACCACCCAGAGCGCCAGCCTGGCGCTGTTCGTGCTGGCGCTGTTCATCACCCTCGGCGGCCTGCTGGTGCTGCGCACCAAGGCTGCCATCGTCAACCCTCAGTAAGAGATTTAGCCATGCTTGACCACAGCCAGATCCTGCAAGCCGCCGCCCAGCTCGAGCGCGCCGAACGCAGCCGCGAACAGGTGCGGCAGTTCTCCCTGGAGCACCCGGGCATCAGCATTGAAGACGCCTACGCCATCCAGCGCGCCTGGGTCGCGCAAAAGATCCAGAACGGGCGCAAGCTGGTCGGCCACAAGATCGGCCTGACCTCGCGGGCCATGCAGGTGTCGTCGAACATCACCGAACCGGACTACGGCGCGCTGCTCGATGACATGTTTTTCGACGAAGGCAGCGACATTCCCTTCGAGCGCTTTATCGTGCCACGGGTCGAGGTGGAGCTGGCCTTCGTGCTCGGCAAGCCGCTCAAGGGGCCGAACGTGACCCTGTTCGACGTGCTCGACGCCACCGAGTGGGTGATCCCGGCGCTGGAAATCATCGATGCACGCATCCAGCAGATCGACCCGCAGACCCAGGCCACGCGCAAGGTCTTCGACACCATCTCGGACAACGCCGCCAACGCCGGCGTGGTCATGGGCGGGCGCGCGGTGCGCCCGGGCGATATCGACCTGCGCAAGGTGCCGGCGGTGCTCTACCGCAATGGCGTGATCGAAGAGTCCGGCGTCTCGGCGGCGGTGCTCAACCACCCGGCCAAGGGCGTCGCCTGGCTGGCCAACAAGCTGGCGCCATACGACGTCACCCTCGAAGCCGGGCAGATCATCCTCGGTGGCTCCTTCACCCGCCCGGTGGCGGCCAACCCCGGCGATACCTTCCATGTCGACTACGACATGCTCGGTTCGATTGCCTGTCGTTTCGTTTGAGGACTTGCCCATGGACATGCCCGTCAACCGCTTCAAACAACGCCTGCAACGGGGCGAGGCGCAAATCGGCCTGTGGCTCGGCCTGGCCGAGCCGTACTGCGCGGAACTGGCCGCCAACGCCGGTTTCGACTGGCTGCTGATCGACGGCGAACATGCGCCCAACGACCTGCGCGGCATGCTCGGCCAGTTGCAGGCCATCGCCCCCTACCCGGCCCAGGCGATCATCCGCCCGGTGATCGGCGACACCGCGCTGATCAAGCAAGTGCTGGATATCGGCGCGCAAACCCTGTTGGTACCCATGGTCGAAAGCGCTGAACAGGCACGCCAGCTGGTACGCGCCATGCACTACCCGCCCAAGGGCGTGCGCGGCGTGGGCAGTGCCCTGGCACGGGCGTCGCGCTGGAACAGCATCCCCGGTTACCTGGAGCAGGCCGATGAGCAAATGTGCTTGCTAGTGCAGATCGAGAGCCTTGAAGGGCTGCAGAACCTGGATGCGATTGCCGCGGTCGAAGGCGTTGACGGGGTGTTTATCGGCCCGGCGGACCTGAGTGCGTCCATGGGTTATCGCGGCAACCCCGGCCACCCTGAGGTGCAGGCGGCGATTGAACAGGCCATTGTGCAGATTCAAAAAGCCGGCAAGGCGGCGGGGATTCTCAGTGCCGATGAGGCCTTGGCGCGGCGCTACCTGGAACTGGGCGCCGGGTTTGTCGCGGTGGGGGTGGATACCACGGTGCTGATGAGGGGCTTGCAGGGGTTGGCGGGCAGGTTCAAGGGGGGGGTGGCGCCGGCTTCATCCGGCCCTTCGGTGTATTGACTGTACTGGCCTCATCGCTGGCAAGCCAGCTCCCACAGGTTCGGTTTACAGAGGACCTTGTGGGAGCTGGCTTGCCAGCGATGCGGTCACCGACCGACTTGCTTCAACTCCTCCAGCAACCCCAGCAGCGCCTGCAACTTCTGCTCGCCGAACTGCTCCTGAATCCGCCGGTAGTTGCTCTCCATGCACTGGCTCATCGAAGCAAAAATCTCCTCGCCCCTGGCCGCCAGGTTCACCAGCACCCGGCGCTGATCCTGCTCGGCCTTGCGCCGGCTGACCAGCCCGGCCGCCTCCATGCGCACCAGCACCCCGGTCATGCTCGGCTTGAGGATGCAGGCTTGTTCCGCCAGGCGGTAGATCTCCATTTCGCCCTGCTGGCGCAGGATACGGATCACCCGCCACTGCTGCTCGGTCAGCCCGTGCTGGTTGAGCGAGGGGCGAAAGAAACGCATGGCCGCTTCGCGGGCTTGCAACAAGGTCAGGGTCAGGGACGGGCGCGGTTGGGGCATGGAATGGCTAATCATCAGGCTATTTTGTTAACACTTTAACAAAATCAACGCCTTGCCACAGCCCTGGCACCGGCAGTCAAGCCCGGCGGCACGCAGGGTCAAGACGCAGGCGCCGTACAAGGCCTTAATAGAGCCCATCAGTACTCCACTTTTCAGGCAGCGCCATGATCAACATCGAAACGCCGACCTACTACACCGCCACCAAAAAATACAACCTGAGCTTCCCGACCCTGGAAGAGGACGTGGACGCCGACGTGGTCATCATCGGCGGCGGCTTTTCCGGGATCAACACGGCCCTGGAGCTGGCGGAAAAAGGCATCACCAACATCGTCGTGCTCGAAGCCCGCTACCTGGGCTTTGGCGGCACCGGGCGCAACGGCGGGCAGATCATGGCCGGCATCGGTCACGACCTGGAGAAGATCAAGCAGCACGTCGGCGACGATGGCTTGCGGCAGATCTTCGAGATCAGCGACCTGGGTGCCGACATCATCAAGCAGCGCATCGCCAAGTACGCCATCGACGCCGACTTCTGCCATGGCTACGGCTACATGGGCTTCAATGCCCGCCAGGAAAAGACCCTGCGCGCCTGGGAAAAAGACTTCAAGTCGGTCAATTCCCAGCACGAGATCCGTTTTCTCGGCGGCAGCGAGGTCAAGCAGATCATCGGCTCCGACGCCTACAGCAGTGCCCTGCTGCACATGGGCGGTGGCCATGTGCATTCGCTGAACCTGTTGCTCGGCGAAGCCAAGGCGCTCAGCGAACACGGCGTGCGCATCTTCGAGAACAGCCCTGCGCTGCAGGTGCAGTACGGCGAGCGCATTCGCGTGCGCACCGGGCGCGGCTCGGTCACCGCCAGCAAGCTGCTGTGGGCCTGCGACAGTTTCCTCAACAAACTGGAGCCGGAGCTGCACCGCTCGACCATCAACACCTACGCCTTCCAGATGATGACCGAGCCGCTGTCGGACGAACTGATCCAGCGCATCAGCCCGATTCGCGGCGCCTACAGCGACATCCGCCCGGTGATCGACTACTACCGCGTGACCAACGAAAACCGCCTGCTGTTCGGTGCCGCCACGCCGCTGGTCGAGCACATCCCGCGCGACCTCAAGGCCTGGAACCGCAACCTGATGCTGAAGATCTTCCCCTACCTCAAGGACGTGAAGATCGACCTGGCCTGGGGCGGGCCGATGGCCTGCAGCCCCAACCTGTTCCCGCAGATCGGCACCCTGCCCGGTCGGCGCAACGCTTTTTACGTGCAAGGTTATTCCGGCTTTGGCGTCACCCCCAGCCACATCATCTGCAAGGTACTGGCCGAAGGCATGAGCGAAGGCTCGGCGCGCTATGACCTGATCAGCTCGGTGCCACGCCCGACCATCCCGGCCAAAGACCCACTGCGCGCGGTGCTGCTGACCGCGGGCAAGTCCTGGCACCAGTTGTCCGGCTACTGGAATGGCCGGCGCTGAAACCCATTGTTTTCAACCCTCAAGGAACACTGCCATGACCCTGACTGCCGTTAAACAGAACATCCAGCTCAGCGAACTCGACGCCTGGGGCACCGTTGCCGACCTGGGTTCGGAAATACTCGAAGGCGAAGTGCGTGCTTTCGGCAAGATGACCTTCGGCGCGCCGACCGACCCGGTCAGCAGCGCCTACTTTGGCACCACCAGCGGCAAATTTCGCATGGTCTACCCATTCAACGAACAGGCCGTGGTGGTGACCGGCCAGGTGCGTTTGACCGACGAAGCAACCGGCGTCAGCCGCACCTACAACCAGGGTGACAGCTGGTTCGTGACCAAGGGCACGCCGGTGTTGTGGGAGATTCTCAGCGAGAGTTTTGTGAAGCATTACTTTGCAGTAGCCTGACAAAAAGCATCGCTGGCAAGCCAGCTCCCACAGGTACTGCATGCACCGAACCTGTGGGAGCTGGCTTGCCAGCGATGAGGCCCTATAACCTGGCCAACGATTCCCCAAACAAGCGCCACAATGCCGCCAAGCGCCGCTCGAACGCCCCCGCCCCCGCATAGATCAACTCGACATTCAAACTATCGACAATCCCCAGGTAGCCATCGCCATACAAGCGCTGCGGCTCCTCATCCAGCCCCGGTGCATAGCGGTGCAACGCCAGGGCAAACAACTCGCCCAACCTCGCCAGGTACGCCTCGAACCCGGCACTGATCACCGGTCGCAATTCACTGGGCGGAAAGAACGCCGTGCGCAGCATGAAGCGCAAATGCGCCGACGCCTGGTAGCGCTGATTCAAGCGCTCGGCAAAACGCTGCCCCGGCAACTCCCCGGCCGTCACCTTCTCGGCAAAGCAGGCCTCCAGGTACTCATGTTCGGCTTGCAGGGCCCGCGCATAGACCACCTGGAACAGGTCATCCTTGCCAGCGAAATGCGCATACAACGACGGCTTGCGCATGCCCGCGGCGGCGGCGATGTCGTTCAGCGACGAGGCGTCATAACCCAGCTCGGCGAACTGCTCGACGGCAATCGCGCAGATCTTTTCTGCCGACGGCGTCAGGCTTCTCATAACGGTGTCTCCCCCAACAAATACGGATCAATGGCCAGCCAGGCTCTGCAGGTGCGGCTCGGCATGGCGGGTGCTGATGTGCACCAGCAGCGCGACGAACACCGCCGAAAGGCCGAGTAGCAGTGCCCAGTACGCCGCACCCAATGGCGCCATGATGCCCGACAATGGCGTGGCGAACGACGAAATGATCAACTGGAAGGCGCCGAGCAAGGCGGCGGTCGAGCCCAGGGCCTTGCTCTGCGAGGACATCACCAGCGACATCAGGGTGGCTTCGGCAATGCCCAGGCCGAACATCGCCACGGCCATGCCGGCAACGATGCCCACCAGCCCCGCCGCACTCAGTGCCCCAGCCAGCACCAGTACGGCCCCCACGAACATGCACGCCGCGCCCCAACGGGCCAGACGCACCAGGCCCTTGCGCGCCACCAGGCGGCCAGCGGTGATGGCGCCGAGCAAAATGGCCACACCGGTGGCACCGAACAGCGTGCCAAAGGCTTCCACCGACAGGCCGAAATGGTGCTGGTAAACGAAGGCCGCCCCGCCGATGTAGGCAAACAGAAAGAAGAACACCGCCGACAAGGCCAGGGCCGGGCGCAGGAACTGGCGGTCGCAGGCGATGCGCACGTAGGTGCGCAAAAACTCACGCGGTTGCCAGGCCATGCGTTGGTCCTGGGGCAAGGTCTCCTTGAGCATCACTGCCGAGTTGAGCAGCACCAGCACGCCCAATGCCGCCAGCACCAGCATGATCGCCCGCCAGCCAAAGTGCGCACCGACAAAGCCGCCCAGCGCCGGGGCAATCACCGGTGCCAGGCCTTCGATGGTCATCAGCAAGGCAAAGATCTGCGCCGCCCGCGCGCCCTCGGCGACGTCGCGGACCATGCTCATGATCACCACCAGGGTCAGGGCGCTGCCCAGGCCCTGGATGAAGCGCGCCAGCAGCAGGCTGTTGAGGTCTGGCGCCGCAGCGGCGGCCAGGGAGCTCAGGACGAACACCAGCAAGCCGGCGAGCAATGGCCGGCGCCGGCCAAGGGTATCGACCAGCGGACCGAACAGCAGTTGCCCGGCGCCCATGGCCAGGAGGAACACGGTCAGGGTCAACTGCACCCCGGCATAGGAAGTGGCGAACTCACTGGCAATGCTCGGCATGCTGGCCAGGTACATGTCGACCGCCGAGGGCCCAAGGGCGCCGATCAGGGCCAGGGAAATGGCGAAGCCGACCCGGGCGGTCGGCGTGGAGGCTGCACTGTGCATAGGCTCGATTCCAGATAAAAGCGGGACCTGGCTGGCGCTTATCGCTCAACCTACCTATCGGTAGGTAGCCAAGTCAGGCGAGCCTATACAGACCGCATCCTGCGGTCAAGTCAGCGGCGATGAAACGGTGATCAGGCCAGGCTGCTGGCGCGGTAGTCCTTGGGCGATTGCTCGAACTGCTTCTTGAACGAACGGCTGAAATGCGCCGAGTCGGTGAAGCCCCATTTGTAGGCGATGGTGGTGATCGACTCGCGCTTGAGCACCGGGTTGGCCAGGTCGGCGGCGCTGCGCTTGAGGCGCGCGCGCTGGATGTAGCGGCAGACGCTGTCGCCCTGCTCTTCGAACAGGCGGTAGAGGTGGCGTACGGAAATGTTCAGGCGGTTGGCGAGGTTGACCGGGGTCAGGTTGGCCTGGCCGAGGGAGTCATCGATGACTTTTTGCACGTAGCTGCGCAGGTTGGCGCCCTGCAACGAGGCCGGCAGCGCCGTGAGGTCATCGCTGCCTTCAAGGGCCGAACCGAGCAATGACAGGAAGGCGCTGTGCAGTGCCTGCCCCTCGCCCTGCTCGTCGTCAGTGGCACTCTGCTCCTTGCACAGCTGGTCCATCAGCAGGTGCAGCATGCGCCCGCAGGCGCGGGTCTGGGAGATCTTGCCGAAGGTGCGGCTGTCGTTGCCCAGTTGCTTGCACACCTCGGCCCGCGACAACGACAGCGAGGCATGTTCGATCAGGCCGAAAGGCATGATCTCGCAGGCGCCGGCGGCATCCATCAGGAGCATCTCGCCGGGTGCGAGCTGGATGCTGATGCCGTTCTGGGTGATCTGCGAAAAGCCGGTGCGCTGGCTGACCAGAAAGCAATGCTGGTCGTTGTCGCGGTCACTGTTCAGGCCCTTGCGGCGGATCAGCCCGGCATTGGTGCGCAGGTTGGCCAGGGCCAGGCCGCCGCGCGACCAGGTGGAAATCTCGCCGATGAACAGCGAGGGGTTGAACGTAAGTTCCGTCTCATACACCCCGCAGATGTTCTGCATGGTTGCGTTCCAGCGTTCCAGCGCAGGGCTGCTGGCGTGATGGATACTCATGGGTACCTCCACAATGGCATCTTGTTTTTGTTGGGCAATAGTTAACATGTTATCTATGTGCGCGCAACTTGCTTGAAGCAGCCAGAGTGAAAGCAGGTTTGATGCCAGATGGCCGGGTCAGAGCCCGGCCAATAGCGCCGGCAAGCCTTGCAGCGCGGCCAGCAGGTGCTGGTGTTGCTCGGGGCTCAGGCGAATGTAACGACGAAAGGCCGGCAGGCGGTTGACCACTTCGCTGGCGCCGATGTGCTCGAGGGTCAGGGTCCACTGGCCGTCGCACCTTTCCAGCAGCAGGCGCTTGAAGTCCAGGGGCATCAGCGCCTGCAACAAAGCCGCCTCCGCCTGCAGGCGGCGTTGCAGTTCGGCCTGCAACGCCAGCTCGCCCTTGCGCAGGCGAACCCGCAGCCCGCTGCGCCGCCATGACCCGCTGTGGTGCAGCTCAAGGCGGGCATTGCCCTGCCCTGTGGCAGGCAGCGTCAGGCTGAACTCGGTCAGCACCAGGTGCATGAGCAATTGCGCTTCACAGCGCTCGCGCACCTGCACCGCCTGCCCGGCCCAGTCGAAGCGGCCCAGGCCGGGGGCGACAACTTCAAAGCTGTCCAGGCCCAGGTTGCGTTGCACCTTCTCAAGGGTCAGCCCCGGTCGATAGCCGGCCGGCGCCCGTTCAGACAGCTTTTGCCACAGTTGGCGCAGGGCAATAGCCATGAGCAGTCCCCGGTTGGTGAGCGAATTCCCGCGCCAGCACCTCTTCCACCGAGGCCGGCTTGAACGGATTGACCTTCTGCACCACCAGCGTCCAGAACAGCGCATACACCGCCGTGCCGGCCAGCATCAGGCCGAAGGGCACGTAGATGTCGGCCGGGTCCATGCCTGGCGGGGTGATGAACGCCATGCCCAGGACAATCCCGACGGTAGACAGTATCTGCGGCAGCGGGAACAGCGGCGAACGGTAGGCCCGCGGCAGGTCCGGGCGGCGGATGCGCAGGATCACCACCGACAGGGTCACCAGTAGATAGGCCGTGCTCCAGGCACACACTGCCGCCAGCACCAGGTGCATGATGCGGTCGGTGTTGCCGCCCAGCCACAGGGCATGCAGGCACGGAATCAGCGCGGCGACCAGGATGCACAGCAGCGGCGTTTTAAAGCGTGGGTGCAGGTAAGTGAAAACCTTGGGCAAGGCGCCGTCGACGGCCATGCCGTAGAGAATCCGCGGCACCCCGGCCATCAGCGTATTGATGGTCGCCGCACCGGCGAACAGAAAACCGATGCCCAGCCACAGCGGGCCGATATCGCCCATTACCTGCTCGGCAAAGCGCGGGATGGCCATGGGTGTGTCCAGCAGGTGCACGCCGCTGGCGGCGTCGAGCAGCACGTTCTCGACCTGGCGTTTCATCGCCGCGCCATAGATGAACATGCACGCCGCCACCCCGAGCAGGCCCAGGGCCATGGCCCGCGGCATGCTTTTGGCCGACTGGCGCAGGTCCGGGGCCAGCGGCGTGACGAACTCGCAGCCAACGAACATGAACATGGCCATGCCCACCAGCGAGAGGATGGTCATAAGGTCGGTACCCACCAGCGACACGCCGAACCAGCCCTCCAGTTCCACGGCCGGCGCGGCCACCAGGCCGAGCACGCCAAAGACCATCAAGGTGGTCCACATGCCGAAGGTGAGGATGATCTCGGCCTTGCCGAAAGCACTGACGCCGAAGGCATTGAGGATGGCGAAGATGATCACGAACCCCACACCCAACAGCCACGAACCACCGGCCGACTCAGCCAGGGTGTTGAGGTGCTCGAAGTTCACCAGGGCCATGACCCCGGCCAGCATGGTCTCGGCGGTGCCGGCAAAGACGTGGACGATCAGGTAGGCCGACAGCGTACCGGTAATGGCGAAAAAGCGCCCCATGCCGCAGTTGATGTAGTCGTACACCGCGCCGGTGGTCGGCAGGATCGACGCTGCCTCGGCAAAGGTGGTCGCCTGCGCCAGCATCATCACCACGGCAATCAGCATGGCCACGGCGAAGGCACTGCCGCCGATGCCGAAGCCCATGGTCGCAGTGAGGATCACCGGGCTTGCCATGATCAGGCCGATGGTACTGGCAAGGGCGGTGGGAAAGCCGACCGTGCCACGATTCAGGTGCGCACTGAGCGTGTCGTTGAGCGACATGGCAAAAGACCTCGAGCAGAAGGATGACAGTGGTCCTACTCTGCGCTCGGTGGCAATGGCGGTCTTGCCCGTGGCTGCCGTGAAGGTTGGAGCTGGCTGCCAGGTTCAGCCCGTGGCCGGCAGGCGCACGCAATCGTGCGGACCGAGCAGGCGGCCATCGGCGGCACGCAGCTCCAGGGCCTTGACCGGTTGGCCGTGTTCACGGTCGACCAGTTGCGAGTGGGCCTCGCCCTCAGCGAAGTAGAACGCCTCGCCCCACTGGCGCAAGCCAACGATCAAGGGGAACAGGCCCAGGCCTTTTTCGGTGAGCACGTATTCCTGATAGGCGCTGCCCTCGGACACCGGCACCAGCTCGAAGATCTGGTGCTCGACCAGCTGGCGCAGGCGGGTGCTGAGGATGTTCTTGGCCAGGCCGAGGTTGCGCTGGAACTCACTGAAGCGCTTCAGGCCGTCGAAGGCATCGCGCACGATCAGCAGCGACCACCAGTCACCAATGGCATCGAGGGAACGGGCCACCGGGCATTCGGCGTCTTGCAGGCGGGTGCGTTGAACCATGGGAGATCTCGCCAGGAAAAGTGGTTGCAATATAAAACCGGTTTCTCTAGCGTACAACTGGTTTCATTATGCAACCAGAAGGATTTGAACCCATGCAGCCCCTACATCGATTGCCGTCCGCCGTCGTCTTGTTGTTCTCCGTGGCCTGCGCCCTGGCGGTGGGCAATGTCTACTACGCCCAACCCTTGCTCGACGCCATGGCCCGGGAATTTGCCATCGACCCGGGCCTGGTCGGCCTGGTGGTGACCCTGACCCAGGTCGGCTATGGCCTGGGCCTGTTGCTGCTGGTGCCGCTGGGCGATCGTCTCAACCGGCGGCGGCTGATTGTCGGCCAGTCACTGCTGTCGGCCCTGGCCTTGCTGCTGATCGCCTGGGCGCCGAGTACCCCCTGGCTGTTGCTCGGCATGGGCCTGACCGGCCTGCTGGCGGTGGTCACCCAGGTGCTGGTGGCCTATGCCGCCACCCTGTCGGCGGCCAGCGAACGCGGCCAGGTGGTGGGGGTGATCACCAGCGGTATCGTGATCGGCATCCTCCTGGCCCGCACCTTGTCCGGGGCCATGGCCGACCTGGCCGGCTGGCGCTCGATCTACTGGCTGTCGGCGGCCCTGACGCTGGTGATTGCCGCCCTGCTCTGGCGCGTGCTGCCGCGCCAGGAGCCGGCGCAGGCTGCGGGCAGTTACCGCGAACTGATGCGCTCACTGGCGCTGCTGTTGCGCGATGAGCCGCTGCTGCGCCGACGCTCGGTGCTGGCCCTGCTCAGCTTCGCCTCGGCGATGGTGCTGTGGACGCCGCTGGTGCTGCCCCTGAGCGCCCCGCCGCTGTCGTTGTCGACCGGCGAAGTCGGCCTGTTCGGCCTGGCAGGAGCGGCGGGCGCGCTGGCTGCGGCACGGGCCGGAGCGCTGGTGGATCGCGGCCTGGGCCAGTGGGTCAGTGGCGGCTCGTTGCTGCTGATGCTGGCGTCCTGGGCGGCCATTGCCCTGACCGGCTATTCATTGTGGGCGTTGCTGCTCGGCGTCGTGGTCTTCGACCTTGGCCTGCAGGCCGTGCACGTGGCCAGCCAGAGCCTGATCTACCGCCTGCCGGAGGCCACCCACAGCCGCCTGACCGCCGCCTACATGCTGTTCTACTCGGTGGGCAGTGCCTTCGGCGCGCTGACCTCGACCCTGGCCTACGCCTGGGGCGGCTGGCTGCTGGTGTGCGCCTACGGCGCCCTGCTCAACGCCCTGGCCCTGGGTTACTGGTGGCTGACCGAAGGCGCGCGGGCTCAGAACTGCACGTCGAGTATCACGTTGTCCAGGTAAGTACCGGCTGGCGGGGTGGTCTGGTCGGTGTAGACCTTGGCGTTGTAGTTGAAGACCTGACTGCCGGTACCGGTGCCCGCACCGGGATTGATATCGGCGTCGCTGCTGGCCCGGCGGGCAGAGGTGACGCTTCCCCAGCGCACGCTGCCGGCGCTCTTGAAGATGTCATAGGCCAGGTAGTTGTTGGCCGCCGACTTCATTCGCCGCCGCCCGGCGGACACATTCTGGCCATCGTCCAGGCCCACAGTGTAGTTGCTGCCCTTGGTGCAGGAGACGTTGACGTTGCTGTTGACCGTGCTGAAACCGCCGACCACCGGCGCGCTGCCGAAGCTGATGTTGGGGCTGGTGATCTGGCAGTCGTTGGTGACCGTCAGGCTCACGGTCAGGCTGGTGGTGCCAGTGAGGTTCTGCCGGCCCAGGCAGATACTGCCCACGCCGATGCCCCAGCAGTAGCTGATGTTCCAGTACACCGACAGGGTTTCCTGGTAGAGGCCGGCGGCGACGTTGCTGCCGGTCAGGCTCTTGAGGTAGATCGGCACCGCCTTGGGCGTGGTGCCATTGAGCAGGCCGAGGGCATCGATGATGCCGTTGCGGGCAAAGTCGTAGGGCTGGCTACGGTTGATGGCGAAGTTGGTGGTGTTGTTGGCGTACAGGGTGTAGGCGATCACATCGCCGGTGGGCCCGAGCATGCCGGTACTGCCCGCAGGCGGGGTGAAGGTGGCATAGAAGTGATCGTCGCTGGCCAGCAGGCTCGCCAGGGATCCTGTGCATTGCAGTCCGGCGTTGAGGGTCGACGCCGACTGCACCGTGGTGCGCACCAGGGTCGAACTGACGCTGCCGAAGCTGGCCGGCGCGGTATCGATCACCGTGCACAGGGCCTGCACCTGCGGGCTGGCGAGCAATGCCAAGAGCGTCAGCAGGCGCTTCATTGGCACACCAGCGGGCCGATCAGCGGCACCTGGTCCTGTTCGGGCGCCAGCGTGAAGTGCACCCGGCAACTGCCGCCATTGGCGATCTGCACCTGCAGGCTGTTGTCCGCAGCCAGGCCCTCGAGGTACACCAGCCCGTCCCAGCCGACCACCGCCAGCGCCCCGCTCTGCTCGTGGCGCACCTGGCTGCCCAGCGCCAGTTCCTTATTGTTGCCATCGACCAGGACGATGCTCGCGGCCACCACCCGCTGCAGCGGGAACTCCAGCAGGTAGCCGCTGCCGCGACGCACCGCCACCCGTTGCTCGACCTGCGGGCTCTGCACGTTGGCCGGCAGCTCCATGGGGTCGATCTCGTATTTGGCCCGGTAATAGGCGCTGCTCCAGGGCACCAGCAGGTGGCCGTTCTGGTCGGTGCGGCCGACCAGCTGGTTTTCGTAACGCACCGGCACCTCGGCAAAGCCTTCGGTGCTGACCACCACGAAGGCATCGTCGATGCGGTTGGCGGCGAACACCCCGGCGTCCATCCACACCAGCGAGCCGCTGGCATCGGCCCAGCGGGTCATGCTGTCGCTGCTGCCGTAGGCGCCGGCCTGCAGTTGCACCGATTGCAGGCGCCAGGTGACATCGGCCTGGCGATAGGCTTCGCGGTCGCCATCGGCGTAACCGAGGTTGAAGCCGACCCCGCCTTCGCTGGGCACCGCTCGGCTGTAGTTGACCCGTTGCTGGTTCTCGCCTTCCTTGTTGCGCTCGACGCTGAAGCTCAGGGTGCCGCGCAGGTCGAACGGGATCACCAGTTGTGCCTGCACCGCCCACTGGCTGTCACCGATTTCGCGGTTGGCCGACAGGTACAGGCTGCTGTTGCGCCACAGCGGCTTGCTCCAGCTGAGGTTGAGCAAGCGGGTGCGCGAGTTGTCACCGGCGCGTACATCGAAATAACCGGCACCGAGGCTGCCGTAGCGCTCGAGGTTGAGGCTCATGGTCACCTGCTCGCTGCGCTGGCTCAGGCGCGTGTAGGGGCTGTCGACCAGCGACAGGTCGGCGTAGTCGCCACGCCGTTGCAGGCGCTGGTAATTGAAGCCCAGGCGCTGGCTGTTGTACTGGTAGCCGAAGCTCAGTTGCTGGCCGCTGCGGCTGTCGAAGCTGCTCTGGCTCAAGGCCGCGTTGACCACGCCCCAGTTGCCCACCTGCCAGTTGCCGCCCAACCCGCCGAGGGCCAGGGACTCGGCCGCTTCAGCATGGCTTTCGAGGGTGAAGCTGTCGCTCAGGCCGTAGCGCAGGCTGGCCGCGGCAACCCCCGGGCCATAGGCAAAGTCGCGAATCGCGTAATCCCGGCGCAGGCTACCGGCAGCGACCGAGAAATCCGCCAGGCCCTTCTGCAACAGGCTGCTGGTGACATAGAACGGCAAGGTGGTCGACACCTGGCGGCCCAGGGCATCGGTGGTCACCACCACTGCCTCGCCGGCGCCATTGATGAACGGCACGTTGGTCAGGGTGTAGGGGCCCGGCTGCAGCTCGGCGCTGGAACTCTTGTAGCCGTTGATGAACAGGTCCACCGAGGACGGCACCGCCGCTTCCCCGGCAAAGGCCGGCAATGGGTAGGTGACCAGGTCCGGGCGCACGGCAAAGTCGCGCGACAGTTGCAGGCCACCGAGGCGCACCGAACTGGTCCAGGGCAAGGCGCCGCTGAGCACGTCGCCGAACTCCAGGGTCAGCAGGCGCGCTTCGTCGGTGTAGCGCCAGGTGCTGTCGTAGCGGCGAAAGCCTTCCTGGCTGCCGGCGTAATCGTTGCCGCCGAGGGACTGGCGCCACTGGCCGGTGGTCGACAGCGTGCCCCAGCTGTCGAACAGGCGCAGCTCGTTCCAGGCCGCGAGATAACGGCCGCCGTCGTCGGTGTCGTTGAGGTACAGGTCATAGTTGAGCAGTGCCCCGAAGCTGCTGCGGGCTTCGCTGGCCGGGTACAGCTGGCGGCTGCCGATGCGCTGGTTCGGCAGCCAGTTGGCCGGCACCTGCACGACCAGGCGCTGGCCCTGGCTGTCATAGTCGCTGTGCAGGCCGGGAATGCTGTCCAGGGCCACTTCGGCGCCGTATTCGCCGGGCAGTTCGATACCGGCGGCCTGCAGGTCGGCGCTGGCCATGTACAGGCGCCCGGCGCGCTGCTGCACCGCTACCAGCTCAGGGCTGCTCATCTGGTTGACCACCAGTTCCAGGAACAACGGCGCATCGGCAACCGCCTCGAGGCTGGCCGGGGGCGGCGGCAGTTCGCCGGCCAGCAGCGCACCACAGCCCAGCACGGTCAGGCCGCAGGCCTGCAGCGCCGAAGAAATGCTCACACACAGTATCCGACCATTACCGGGTCCTCCCTGGCCCCTGTTGTCTTGCCGCTAGCTGCAGGTCATTGGCCCTGACTGAGGGTTTGCGCCGGCTCCTGGCCATTGACCCGGCCCTTGAGCACCGAGGCGGCGCTCAAGGGCTGCGGCGCTGGCCAGCGCATGACCGCGCCGGGCAATACGTAGCCGAGCAGTCCCTCCACCAGTGGCCGGCTCTGGCCGCCCTGCTGCAGCACCATGTCGGTCAGGCGCGCGTGCACCGGCCCGGTATTGCGGATTTCCACATACGGCTTGCCCTGCACCGACACCTGGCGCCAGCTCAGCGCCGGCTTGCCCACCGCGCTGTCGCCGCGCTGGCCGCTGGCATCCGGCTTGCCCCAGAGGCCTTCGCCGTAGACGAACAACGGCACCGAGTAGCGCATCTGGAAACGGATCGCCGCCTGCGGCTTTTCGGCACTGGCCGCTGCCGGCAAGGCCGGGGGGATTTCATCGATGATGATGCGGTAGGCCTGCTCCTGGCCGACCGGCGAGCTGCCGGTGCGGGTCAGGCGAATCAGCTGCTTTTGCCCCGGGGCGATGTTGGCCACCGGCGGGCTGCCGATGATCTCGCGCTGGGCCTGGTACTGGTCGTCGAATTCGCCCTGGCGCCAGGCGAACACCCGAACCTGCAGGTTGGCCGGGGCGTCGCCGCGGTTTTCCAGCCATAGCGCACCGGCTTTCTGATTGGCCTCCAGCACCGGGTCAATCGGCCAGATCAGTACCGAGGTGGCGGCCTGCAACGGTGCACTGCAGAGCAGGACCACCGCGCCAGCCAAGAGGTTGTAGCTCCAGCGCGAACTGCCAGCGCCTACTTCCATGCACACACTCCTTATTGTCGAAATCTTCTGGCGGCGCGGCTCAAAAGGTCAGCACCACCTGCACCACATCGGTATAGCTGCCGGCCGGCAGGCTGCCGGTCAGCTGGGCCCGGGCGTAGACCGGCAGCTTGATCGCCGTCGGGTCGCTGTAGCTCACTGCCACGCTCTGGTTGATGCCCAGGCTCTGGCTGAAGCCGGCGTCGCGAAACAATTGATAGGCCACCAGCGAAGTGCCGCTGCTGCGTTTGAGGTTGCGCGTGCCGCTGGCGCTGTTCAGTCCTGCATCCACGCTCATGCTCAGGCTCACTCCCGGCGTGCATTGCAGGGTTACCGTGGTGCCGCCCAGGGCGGTGGTCACACTGCTGGTCGACAGCGCCGAATAGCTGCCGAAGTCCAGGTTGCCGTAGTTGCTCACCCCGCCCACCACCAGGCAGCCGGCCACCACCGTGGCGCTGACCTGGAAGGTGCTGGTGGTGACCGCCGCCACCGGCAACGGCGCACTGCCAGCGACCAGGGCCAGCAGCGCAGGCAAGGCGCGGGTCACGGCTCAGAAACTCAGCTCGACCGCTACGGTGTCGGTATACACCCCGGCCGGCAGGCCCGCCTTGCCCTTGGCCAGGCCGTAGAGGTTGACCGTCTGCGCCACGCCGGTGCTGGTCGGCAAGGTGATCGTGCCGTCGATGGCCAGCACCTGGGTGTGCCCTGAATCGGTGTAGAAGTCATAGGGCACGTAGTTGGCCACACCATCGTAAAGTGCCCGGGTGCCGCCGGACGACTGGCTGTCGTGAGCGCCGGCGCGCACCTTGATCTCCGGCACCGTGCCGCTGGAGCAGAGGATGCTCATGGCCCCGCCGCCACCGCCCAGCACCTGCCCGGGGGCATCAGTGAAGAGCGCCTCCTGGGTGCCGAAATTCAGCGTACCGAAATTCAGGCCGCTGGCCCCGCCGCCACCGTTGACCTGGCAACTGGCGATCAGCGTCAGGGTGGCAGTGATATTGCCGGTTACCGTGGCCGCCTGGGCCTGAGCCGCGAGCGCCAGGCCCAGGCCTGCGAAAATGAAGCGTGAGAGGTTTGGGTGCATGTGTCACTCCTTGCGTGCTACCAATCCAGGGTCACCATCAGGGTGTCGCGGTAGATGCCAGCGGGCAGCGCCTTGGGATGGGCGACCACCGCGCCGTAGATCGGAATCGGAATCTGCGCGGCGCTGCTGACCGAAAAATTGCGGGTCTGGCCGATGGCATAAAGGGCCCGGCCCGAGGAATCGGCGGACAGCTCATAGGGGATCAGTTCGCGGCCGTTGCTCAAGCGTCGGGTGGCGCCGTCACCGTTGGCACCGCCGTTGATGCTCACGGTAAAGGCACGCACCGCCGGGTTGCAGCGCACCTGCAGGCTGCCGTCACCGGTGGCTTCTTCAATGCCTGAGCGCAGCGGGTTGGTCCAGCTCGGGCCCTGGCGGCCAAAGTCCAGCACGCCGCCGTCCGGGGTTTCGAGGGTGCCGGGCCCGCCGCTGATCTGGCAGGCACTGCTGATCACCAGCTGCGCCTGGATATGCCCGCTCATGACCGCGAAGGCATCGGGGCTGAGCAACAGCAGTGGGCCAACACTCAACAGCAATACCCGTTTCATACCGCCAGTTCCTTTAGCAGGCGCCGCCCCGGTTACCAGGTGACGGTGACTTTGAGCAGATCCGAATATCGCCCCACCGCCGGTACTTCGGCCAGACGGTCGATGCGCGCGTACAACGGCAGCGCCACCGAGCCGCTATCCGGCACCCGGGCATGCTGCACGACATTGACCGGCAAGGGCTGACGCCAGGCCGGGTCCTGATACAAACGGTAGGGAATGGGTTTTGTCGCAGGCTGGCCGCTGGCCAGGTAACGCACCTCGCCGATGCCACCGTGCTGGCCGCCATCGACCTGCACCTGATAAGCGGTGTCGGGGTTGCATTCCAGGCGCGGCGGGCGCAAAGCGATCAGTTGGCTGCTCAGCGGGCCGGCCGGGTCGTCCAGCCGTGCGGTGCGGCCGAAGTCGAGCACGCCCAGGGCCTGGGCGCCGGCATCGCGGGGCTGGTGGATAAGTACGCAGCCGCGCTGCACTTCCACTTTGACTTCAACCATGAAATCGGCGGCGCCTGCCGTGGTGGCCATGAACAGACCGAGCAGCGTCGTCAAAGAGCGTCCCTTCACCTTGTCATCCTTCAACGCAGGAGTGGTCTGACCTTGAGGGTAGCAGCGAAGGAAGAACCTGCCAGTTCACAGAGAAATGTATAAGCCCCGTACAAGATTCCCCTGTAGGAGCGGGCTTGCCCCGCGATAAAAATCGCCAGTTATCCCCTTTCGAGATCACTGGCCGCCCTCAATCATATTGGTTAAATTAGCCGCCCTCGCTCAAGCTGGCCCTTGAGTCCCGATAGCCCGAGGAACCCGGTTTGCCTATCTTGCCCCCTTCCTGGATACGTACGCCCCTGCGTGCCCTGCGCCATCGTTTGAGTCGGCCGGTGGCTGATGAAAGCGGCCTGGCGGCGACCGTCCGTCAGCACTTTCGCGCCAAGGCCGCTGCCCGCGGTTACACCCTGAGCGCGGGGCAACTGCGGGTGATCGAGCATATGGCTACCCAGGCGGCGCAGCTTGAAAGTGGCCAGGCCTGTAGCCTGTACCTGTATGGCGCGGTCGGGCGCGGCAAGAGCTGGCTGCTTGACGGCTTCTTCCAGGCCTTGCCCCAGGCCGACAAACGCCGCCTGCACTTTCATGACTTTTTCGCCCGCCTGCACCAGGGCATGTTTGATCATCGCCAGCAGGACGACGCCCTGGCCTGCACCCTGGATGAGCTGCTCGACGACTGCCAGGTGCTGTGTTTCGACGAGTTCCACGTGCATGACATCGGCGACGCCATGCTCATCGCCCGGCTGTTCCAGGCCTTGTTCAAGCGGCGGATTTTTCTCCTGGTAACCTCCAACTACGCGCCGCAAGGCTTGCTGCCCAACCCGCTGTATCACCAGCGTTTCGAGCCGGTGATCCGCCTGATCAACAGCCAGATGCAGGTGCTGGAAGTCGGCGGCGAGCAAGACTTTCGCAGCCTGCCCAGTGCGGCTGGCCAGCAGCGCTTTACCCAGGGGCACTACCTGTGGCCGGGCAGCCGCGAACAGCGCCAGGCCTTGCAGTTGCCTGAGCCGGGTGACGCGCCGGTTTTATTGGAGGTTGGCAAGCGCACGCTGCGCGCACGCCTGAGCGAGCAACGCACGGTGGGCTTTGATTTTGTCGAATTGTGCGAGCAGCCGACGGCGGTGATCGACTACCTGGAACTGGCCCGGCGTTTTGATCACTGGATCATCGACTGCTTGCCGAACCTTGAAGACTGCTCGATTGCCGCCCAGCAGCGCTTCATCAACCTGGTGGACGTGCTGTATGACCAGGACAAGCACCTGGTGCTGATCGGCAGCCTGCCGCTGACCGCCAGCCTGGGCGGCAGCGCCAGCGACCTGGCCCGCACCCGCAGCCGCCTGGGGCAGTTGCGCCAGGCTGGCTGCTGAGACCTGAACTACGAGCGCTGCGCGCTCGATCGCCGGCAATGCCGGCTCCCACAGGATTGGCAGTGTTCTCAAGGTTGGTGCAAGACCTGTGGGAGCTGGCTTGCCAGCGATGAGGCCACCGGGTTACTACCTGCTTACCCAACCCGCGCCAGGCTCGCCAACACCGCCTCGATCTCCACCAACACCGCCGGATCATCCAGGGTCGAAGGCGGTGTATACGGCTGCTGGTCGGCAATCTTGCGCAGCACCGCGCGCAGGATCTTGCCCGAACGGGTCTTGGGCAGGCGCTTGACCACCCGCACCTGGTTGAAACACGCCAAAGCACCAATCTGCTCGCGCACGCTGGCCACCAGCTCGCTCTGCAACTGCGCCTGCGCAATATCCTGGCCGTCCTTGAGCACCACCAGTGCCAGCGGCACCTGGCCCTTGATCTCATCGTGCACGCCGATCACCGCGCATTCGGCCACCGCCGGGTGACGGGCGACCAGGTCTTCCATTTCACCAGTGGACAGACGATGGCCGGAGACGTTGATGACGTCATCGGTGCGCCCCATGATGTAGACGAAACCGTCCTCATCCAGATAACCGCCGTCACCGGTGTGGTAGTAGCCCGGGTAAGTCTTCAGGTAGGCATCCAGGTAACGCTGGTGGTCGCCCCACAAGGTCTGGCTGCACCCCGGCGGCAGCGGCAAGGCAATCACGATCGAACCTTGCTGGTTGGCGCCCAGCAAGTGCCCATCATCGTCCAGCACCCGCACGTGATAACCCGGCACCGCACGATTGCTCGAACCCGGCCGCGCCGCACTGCCGTCAAGGCCCACGCAGGGCGCAGTCACCGGCCAGCCGGTTTCGGTCTGCCACCAGTGGTCGTGCACGGTCTTGCCGCTGGTTGTCTCCAGCCATTGATGGGTGCTGGAATCGAGTTTTTCGCCGGCCAGAAACAGTTGGCGCAGGGAGCTCAGGTCGTAGCGGCGCAGCAGTTCGCCGTCAGGGTCTTCCTTGCGGATCGCACGCATGGCGGTGGGCGCGCAGAACAGGCCGTTGACCCGGTACTGCTCGACCACCCGCCAGTAGGCACCGGCGTCGGGCGTGCGGATCGGCTTGCCTTCGTAGAACACCGTGGTGCAGCCGTTCATCAGCGGCCCGTAGACGATCAACGAATGGCCCACCACCCAGCCAACGTCGGAGATCCCCCACCACACATCCCCCGCCTGCATGCCATAGATGTGGCGCATGGCAAAGCTCAGGGCCACGGCGTTGCCGCCGTTTTCCCGGACAATCCCCTTGGGTTTGCCGGTGGTGCCGGAGGTGTACATGATGTACAGCGGGTCGGCGGCGGCCAGCTCCACCGGCGCCACCGGGCTGGCCGTGGCCACGGCTTCGAGCCAGTCCAGGTCGCGGCCTTCGACCAGCGCCGCCCGGGCTTGCGGACGTTGCAGCACCAGCACCTGGCGCGGCTGGTGCTTGGCCAGTTGCAAGGCACGATCCACCAGCGGTTTGTACTCGATGACCCGGTCGAACTCCAGCCCGCACGAGGCGGTCAGCAGCAGCGTGGGCCGGGCATCGTCGATGCGCAGGGCCAGTTCGTTGGCGGCAAAGCCACCAAACACCACCGAATGCACCGCACCGATGCGCGCACAGGCGAGCATGGCCATGGCCGCCTGCGGCACCATGGGCATGTAGATGATCACCCCGTCGCCCTTCTTGACCCCAAGCTCGCGCAGCAAGCCGGCCAGGCGCGCCACCTCGTCGCGCAGCTGGTTGTAGCTGAACTGCTGCTGGCTGCCGGTCACCGGCGAGTCGTAGATCAGCGCAGTCTGCTCGCCACGGCCTTGCTCGATCTGATGATCAAGGGCCAGGTAGCAGCTGTTGAGCCGGCCGTCGGCAAACCACTGGTGGGTGCCGTCGGCGTTTTCAGCAAGGGTTTGCAGGGGCTTGCGGTACCAGGCCAGGTGGTCAGCCTGTTCGGCCCAGAAGGCGGCAGGATCGGCGATGGAGCGGGCGTAGCTGTGCTGGTATGTCATCGAATGTAAAACCCTGAACTTGTTGTTATTAATAAAGGGCGAGCTTCGAGTATGGACCGCGGCGGCCAGTCTGCCATGGGACTTAAGTCGCATCTTGCCGGTATGATGGGCGCCGTTTATTTTCGAGCCTGCCGCGATCCCCATGCATACCCTTGAAGACCTCAAAGCCGGCCGTCTGGCAGGTATTTCCCGCCTCGACCTGGCCTGCGGGCTGGAACAGTTCCCGGAGGAAATCTTCGACCTGGCCGACAGTCTGGAAGTGCTCAACCTTACCGGTAACCGCCTGAGCGACTTGCCCGCTGACCTGGGCCGCCTGCGCAAGCTCAAGGTGTTGTTCTGTTCGCAGAACCGCTTTCGCCATTTGCCCGAAGGCATCGGCCAATGCCCGAAGCTTGAGATGGTCGGCTTCAAGAGCAACCAGATCGAACAGGTCAGCGGCGCCGCACTGCCACTGCGGTTGCGGGCCCTGGTGCTTACCGACAACCGCATCGAAACCTTGCCCGAGGCTCTGGGCAACTGCCCGGACCTGCAAAAGCTGATGCTGGCCGGCAACCGCCTGCGCGAACTGCCGGCGAATCTCGCGCGCTGCACAAAGCTTGAACTGCTGCGGCTATCGGCCAACCAGTTGCCCGCCCTGCCCGAGTGGCTGCTGCAGATGCCACGCCTGGCCTGGCTGGCCTATGCCGGCAATCCCATGCCTGCGGGTTACTGCACCCCGCAGGACCCGGGCCATTGCCAGGTCATCGACTGGCAGCAGATCTCCCTCGAACAGGTGTTGGGCCAGGGCGCGTCCGGGGTCATTCACCAGGCCCGCTGGCAGCAGCAGAGCGCGCCAGTGGCGGTCAAACTGTACAAGGGCGAGATCACCAGCGACGGCTTGCCGCTCAACGAGATGAGCGCCTGCATTGCTGCGGGCGATCACCCGCAACTGGTACGCCTGGCCGGACGCATCGACAACCACCCGCAGCAACTACCGGCGCTGGTGATGCAGTTGATCGAGCCGAGCTGGTTCAACCTCGCCGGGCCGCCGAGCCTGGATTCCTGCACACGGGATACATACCCGCCACGACGCCTGAGCCTGGCCAGCGTGCGGCGCCTGGCCAGCGCCATTGCTGCAGTGGGCGCGCACCTGCACGGGCACGGCATTACCCATGGCGACCTGTATGCGCACAATGTGCTGTGTGATGAGGCGGGCGACTGCTTGCTGGGGGATTTTGGCGCGGCGTCGTTTCACCCGCTGGATGGCAGTGTGGCGGCTGAAGCGTTGCAGCGGATCGAGGTATTGGCGTTCGGGGTGTTGCTGGGGGAGTTGCTGGCGTGTTGCGAGGGGGATTGCGAGGGATTGAGGGCGGTGCAGCGGGGTTGTGTGCAGGCTGAGGTGATGCGTCGGCCAAGCTTCGACGAGGTCTGTCAGCAGCTTCGCGGTGTCTGAATCGCTGGCAAGCCAGCTCCCACACACTGTGGGAGCGGGCTTGCCCCGCGATGAGGCCCTTACGGTTTACATCAACCCGCCAGACCTACATACACGTTCTGCACGTCGTCGTTATCGTCGATCGCCTGCAGGAAGGCTTCAACCTCTTCCATCTGCTCATCGCTCAGGGTGCTGACCGGGTTTTTCGGGGTGTAGCCGATTTTCGCCGAGACCACGGTGAACCCCTGACCCGGCAGGGCTTTCTGCACGGCGTCGAGGTCGGTGGTGTCAGTGATGAACAGGGTCGCGCCCTCTTCTTCGCCTTCGGCAAAATCCTGGGCACCGGCTTCGATGGCGGCCATTTCCGGGTCAGCGTCAGGGCTGTTCGGCGTGGCTTCGATCAGGCCGACGTGGTTGAAGTCCCAGGCTACCGAGCCCGAAGCGCCCAGCTGGCCCTTGCGGAACAGGACGCGGATCTGCGCCACGGTGCGGTTGACGTTGTCGGTCAGGCACTCGACGATCAGCGGCACCTGATGCGGGGCAAAGCCTTCATAGGTCACGGCGGTGTACTGCACCGCATCGCCATCCAGGCCTGCGCCCTTGCGGATCGCCCGTTCCAGGGTCTCGCGGGTCATCGAGGCCTTTTTGGCTTGCTCGATGGCCAGGCGCAGGCGCGGGTTCATGTCCGGGTCGGCGCCGGACTTGGCCGCGATCTGGATCTCCTTGGACAGCTTGCCCATGATCTTGCCTTTGGCGTTGGCTGCTACTTCTCTATGCTTGGCTTTCCACTGTGCGCCCATCTCGACTCTCTTGTTTCAGGTGCCGGTTCAGGTAGCGACCGGCCAAAGTGGCAAGCAGTTTATACGCTCCGCAAGCCATCGACAAAAAAACCCTTCAGCCCTTGTCGGCCTTGCCCGCGGCGGCGGCAAACCGCGCCAGGCGCACGTCGAGGTGGCGCGGGCGGTGGCCGTTGTCTTCGGCCTGCTCCTTGCGACGGATGGCATTGCGCACCATCAATGAGCCCAGGTACCGAATCGGCTCCGGCGGGAAATAGCCCAGCGGGCCGTTGACCAGCGGCGAGCGGGTCCACGGGTTGTCCAGGCCCAGGGCCAGCGACGAGAGGATCTGCCCGCCCATATGGCAGGGGCCGACGCCGCTGCCCGAGTAACCAAAGCCGTAGAACACGTTGCCCTGGCCATTAAGCCGGCCAAAAAACGGCAAACCGGTCACCGAACGGTCCGACGGCCCGTTCCAAGTGGCGGCGATCGGCACCTGGGCCAGCGCCGGGAAGAACTCACCCAGGCTGCGGCGCAGCAACGGCTCGTAGGGTGAAGGTTGGTCGAACACCGGCAACATGCGCCCGCCATAGGCGAAGGTATTGCCGCCCTTGCCGAGCATCAACCGGCCATCACTGGTGTTGTGGTAGTAATGCACGAAGATCCGCGAATCGAGCACGCTGATGCCGCTGGTCAGGCCGATCTGCTGGAGCAGTTCGGGTTGCGGTTCGGTGATGATCATGTCACTGGAGACGATCGCCACGCTGCGTTCGAACTGCGGGAAGGCCCGCGCCATCCAGGCATTCAGGGCCAACACCACGCGGCCGGCGCGGACAGAGCCAGAGGCGGTCTCGACCACGGCCTGCGGCCCTTCCTGCAAGCCGGTCATGGCCGTGCCTTCATAAATGCGCACCCCCTTTTGCAAGGCGACCCGGCGCAGGCCGCGCACCAGTTTGCCCGGCTGTACCGTGGCGGCCGCTGGCGAGAACCAGCCTTCCAGATGCTTGGCCGAGCCTGCCAGGCGCTGCACCTGCTCTACCGGCAAGCGGCGGAACGAGTTGATACCCTGGCGCTCCAGGGCGGCAATCACGCCATCGGTGGCGCCGACCTGGGCGCGATTGGTGGCGGTGTACAGGGTGCCGTCCAGACGGTAATCGGCATTGATGCCATGGGCCTGGCAGAAATCACCAATGGCGTAGATGCTCTGCTCCGAGGCCTTGACCAGGCGCACCGCCTCGTCCACCCCGAACAGCCGCTCAAGGGTGAAGTACTTGGCCGACCACGACAGCGCACAGCCGCCGTTGCGTCCACTGGCCCCGGCGCCACAGATGTCGGCTTCAATCAGCACGACATCCAGCGCCGGGTTATGCTCCTTGAGCATGAGCGCCGTCCACAGGCCGGTGTAACCACCACCGACGACGCACACCTGGCAGTCGATATCGCCAGCCAGCGGCGGGCACGTGGGTGCAACTTCCTGGTCCAGCGCCTGTTGCAGCCAGAACGGTCTCATGTGGGCTTCCCTTTAGGTTCAAGTGCGCAGCGGTTTGATGGCCATGGCCGTGTTGGGGGCGACAGCCGGTGTGTGCTCGGCGCTGGCCGGGCGGCTGTTCCAGTGCGGCAGCAGCACCAGGGCGGAGAACAGCGCGCACCCGGCGAACACGATGAACACCGTGACGCTGTCGAAATAGCCCGGCAGCAAGCCGCCGAGAATCGCCCCGACCGAACCGCAGCCGTTGACGAAGCCGGCTGCGGTGGCGCCGGCCTTGGCGGTGCCGAAATCGATGGCTGCCGCGCCGCTGATCATCGAGTCCGGCCCGTACAGGGTCAGGCCCATGACGAACAGCAAGGCCACTACCAGGATCACGCTGCCGGTATTGAGCGCAGCCATGAACAGCCCGAGGGTCACGGTCAGCACGACCAGGCTGATCACGCAGGCTGGCATACGGCGGGCACCGAACAGTTTGTCCGAGGCCAGGCCGATCATGATCGGGCCGAGCAGGCCGGCCAGCTCGAAGGCGGTGGGGATGATCGCCGCACCGACCTTGCCCACCGAGGGCATCTGTTCGAAGACGATCACCGGGCCCCACAACAAAATGGCGTAGCGCGCCGGTTTGAGCAGAAAGTACGCAAGCCCCAGGGTCAGCACCGTGCGGTTGCGCAGGATCTCGCGCAGCGGTGCCCAGATGCTGCAGAGGGTCGAGCCCGGGACCATGCTCTCAGGCTCCGGCTCCACCGCCGGCAGGCCGACGTCTTCAGGCTTGTTGCGCTGAAAAATGAAGAACAGCACCGCCACTACCGCCACGACGGCAGCGCTGGAGATAAACGCCGCATGCCAGCTGCCGATCAGGGTGTAGGCCCACCAGCCGGCGAACGGCGACGCCACCAGGCCGCCGAAGGCATAGCAGGAACTCCACAACCCAAGAACCCGCCCGCGCTGGGAGGACGGGAAGAAGCTGCCGATGTTCTTGCACAAGCCGGCCCAGCCGGTCGATTGCGCCAGGCCCTGGACCAGCATGCAGGTGGCGAAGATCGGGAAGGTCGCGTAGCTGCCCATCACCACCGCCGCCGCCGCCGAGATCACCAGGCCACCGAGTACCACCACCCGCGGGCCGAAGCGGTCGGCGAGCATGCCCCAGGTAAATTGCCCGACTGCGTAGGCGGTCAGGTAGAGGGCGTCGAGGTTGGCCATGGCCATTTTGTCGAGGGTAAAGCTTGGGTCTTCGGCGATGCCGAGCTTGGCTACCGAAAAGGCTTTGCGGGTGAAATAGAACGCGGCGTAGGCCAGCCAGGTGATGGCAAAAATCTGCACGCGCCAACGTTTGATATCTGCGACGTATTTGTTCATGGTGGATCTGACCTCGGAAGCTGAGTGTGCCGGCAGAATTTGAAAAAAACGCCTGTCTTGTTGTTGTGTTGCGCACTGCGTGACGGCCGGTCGAACCCGTCACCTGCTCAGATAGAAACAATTACTGACTGATAAATAAAATCGATTTATCGTATTTCACAAATAAGCTCAGCTTGTAACAGGTGCTGCGATGTCGGTGTCCCATGCTCAGTTGAAGGCTTTTCACGCGGTTGCCCTGCACGGCAGCTTCACCCGCGCCGCCGAACGGTTGTTCCTGACCCAGCCGGCGATCTCCGACCAGGTGCGCAAACTCGAAGAACGCTTCGGCGTATTGCTGTTTCACCGCAACAAGCGTTCGGTGCAACTGACTGACCTGGGCGAGCGCCTGCTGGCGATCACCCAGCGCCTGTTCGTCTGCGAGGCCGAGGCCCATGAACTGCTGCAGGATTCCCGCGCCCTGCAGACCGGCACCCTGGTGCTGGCGGTGGATGCGCCGGTGCACGTGCTGCCGCAGATCGCCCGCTTCTGCCAGCAATACCCGGGGATCAGCGTCAAGATCGAAACCGGCAACACCGACGAGTCGCTGCTGCGGCTGTTCAATTACCAGGCCGACCTGGCCCTGCTCGGTCGTGACGTGGATGACGAACGGTTGCTGTGCGTGCCGATGCGCAGTGACCCGATGGTGGCCTTCGTGTCCCATAACCATCCATGGGCCAGCCGCGGCTCGATCAGCCTGGCCGACCTGGATGACACGCCGATCGTGCTGCGTGAACCGGGCTCGGTGACCCGCCAGACGCTCGAAGAAGAAATGGCCCGCGCCGGCCTGCGCATCCGCGCGGCGATCCAGGTAGAAGGCCGGGAAGCAGCGCGCGAGGCGGTGGTGGTGGGGATTGGTGTGGGGGTGGTGTCGGCCGCCGAGTTCGGCGCCGATGCGCGGGTGTGTGCGTTGCCGATTGTCGACTGCCAGCGGCGCTTGACCGAGACCTTGGTGTGCCTGCGTGAGCAGAGTTCACGGCGGCTGGTGGCGACGTTTTTGCAGATGGTTCAGGACAGCCTCTGAAACCGCGGCGCGGCCATCGCTGGCAAGCCAGCTCCCACAGTAGCTCCTGCTTACCCTGTGGGAGCTGGCTTGCCAGCGATGGGGCCTTCAGCTCAAGCCGCTTCCCTGCCCCGCGCCACTGCCTGCGCCGCCGCCAGCATCGAGCGCAACAGCACCGCGCAACCATCGGCCAGGTCTTCAGGCGCGGCATTCTCGATCTCGTTGTGGCTGATCCCCCCTTCGCAGGGCACGAAGATCATCCCCGCCGGCCCCAGTTCAGCGACAAAGATCGCGTCATGCCCGGCGCCACTGACGATATCCATGTGCGACAGCCCCAGCCCCCCGGCCGCGCTGCGCACCGCCTCCACGCAACCCTCGTCGAAATACAGCGGCGGGAAATCTGCCGTCGGCGTCAGGCTGTGGGTCAGCCCGTGCTGCTGACAGGTGCTGCTGATCACATCCTTGACCTGGGCAATCATCGAATCCAGCCGCGCCGGCTCCAGGTGACGGAAATCCAGGGTCATGCGCACTTCGCCGGGGATCACGTTGCGCGAGCCCGGATAGGCCTGCAGGCAACCGACCGTGCCGCAGGCGTGGGGTTGATGCTCCAGGGCCACGCGGTTGACCGCCGCCACCACCGCGCTGGCGCCGACCAGGGCATCCTTGCGCAGGTGCATCGGCGTTGGCCCGGCGTGGGCCTCGACGCCGCGCAGGGTCAGGTCGAACCACTTCTGCCCGAGCGCGCCCAGCACCACACCGATGGTCTTGTGCTGGTCTTCCAGGATCGGCCCCTGCTCGATATGTGCCTCGAAGTAAGCGCCCACCGGATGGCCGCTGACCGGCCGTGGCCCGGCATAGCCAATGGCGTTGAGCGCCTCGCCGACGCTGATACCTTCGGCATCGGTCTTGGCCAGGGTTTCGGCCAGGGTGAATTTCTCGGCAAACACCCCCGAACCCATCATGCACGGGGCAAAGCGCGAGCCCTCCTCGTTGGTCCACACCACCACTTCCAGCGGCGCTTCGGTTTCCACCTTGAGGTCATTGAGGGTGCGCAGCACTTCAAGCCCGGCCAGCACACCAAAGCAGCCGTCGAACTTGCCGCCGGTAGGCTGGGTGTCGATATGACTACCGGTCATCACCGGCGGCAGTTGCGGGTTGCGTCCCGGACGGCGGGCGAAGATGTTGCCAACGCCGTCAATGGTGACGGTACAACCGGCCTCTTCGGTCCATTTGACGAACAGGTCGCGGGCCTGGCGATCGAGGTCGGTCAGGGCCAGCCGGCAGACCCCGCCCTTGACCGTGGCGCCGAGCCTGGCCAGGTCCATCAGCGACTGCCACAAGCGTTCGCCGTTGATATGCCGTTGGGTCGATTGCAGAACGTCCTGAGTTGTTTGCATGTTCTTCTCCTGCATCACGTGCCTGGCCTCTGCGGGCCATAGGGGCTACACGGTGGGTTTGAGGTTGGCCGCGCGGGCCGCCTTGAGGCTGCCAAGGGCGTAATAGATCAGCCCGCCCAAGGCGGAGCCGGTAAACCAGCCAAAGTCGTAGAACCAGCTGAAGGCGGTGCTGTGCAGCGACAGCAGGGTCAGCACCACCGGCACGCCAAAGGCGATGAAACCGGCAGCGTTCCAGGCCGGATAGACGTCGTCGCGGTACAGGCCGGCGAGGTCCAGGGTCTGTTTGCGGGTGATGAAGTAGTCCACCACCATGATCCCGGCAATCGGCCCGAGCAGGCTGGAATAGCCCAGCAGCCAGTTGGAATAGAGGCTTTCCAGGCTCACCTCGCTGACGATCCAGCCGAGCTTTTTCAGCAGTTCATGGCCCATCAGCAACAGCCCCACCAACCCCGTGAGCAGCACTGCGGTGGTACGCCCGATCCATTTCGGCGCCAGGTTCTGGAAATCGTTGGTTGGCGAGACGATGTTCGCCGCGGTGTTGGTCGACAGTGTGGCGATGATGATCAGGGCCATGGCCAGCGCCACCCACATCGGGCTCTGGATATGCCCGATGAGGCTGACCGGGTCGGACACGGTTTCACCCACCAGCGAGGCAGAAGCTGCGGTCAGCACCACGCCGAGGGCGGCGAACAGGAACATGGTCAGCGGCAGGCCAAAGATCTGCCCGAGGATCTGGTCTTTCTGGCTTTTCGCGTAGCGGCTGAAGTCAGGGATGTTCAGCGACAAGGTGGCCCAGAAACCGACCATGGCGGTCAGCCCGGCAAAAAAGTAGCCGTACACGCTGGCGCCTTCCGGGCGCTTGGGCGGCTGGGCCATCAGCTCGCTGATCGAGACATTGGGCAAGGCCCACACCAGCAGCCCGGCGCCCACCAGCACCAGCAACGGCGCCGACAGGGTCTCCAGCCATTTGATCGACTCGGCGCCACGCAGCACCACCCACAGGTTAAGGCACCAGAACAGCATGAAGCCGATCACCTCGCCGGTGCCGCCCAGCGCCTTCCAGTCCGCCGACAGCGAACCAAGAAACAGGTGGATGGCCAGGCCGCCGAACATCGTCTGGATACCGAACCAGCCACAAGCCACCAGGGCGCGAATCAGGCACGGCACGTTGGAACCGAGGATGCCGAAGGACGAGCGCAGCAGCACCGGAAAGGGAATGCCGTACTTGGTGCCGGGAAAGGCATTCAAGGTCAGCGGAATCAATACCACGGTGTTGGCCAGCAGGATCGCCAGCAGTGCCTCGCCCACGGTCAGCCCGAAATAGGCGGTGAGCACGCCGCCGAGGGTATAGGTCGGCACGCAGATCGACATGCCGACCCACAGCGCGGTGATGTGCCATTTGTTCCAGGTGCGCTCGTGCACCTTGGTCGGGGCGATGTCGTGGTTGTACCGGGGGCTGTCGAGGACGTCGCTGCCGGCGTCGAGTTCATACAAGCCGTCGCGTTCGCTCACCTGCGATCTGGTCTGCTGCATGGCCGCTCCACTGTTGTTGTGTTTTTGGGAGGTGGTTGCATTGCACTGGCATGTGGGCAATCACGGATGCCCATGAGAAATCTTGACCATTTCCACAACCTGTCAAGACGGACAGGACCACTGGTCGTTTTCCTCAAGCCTGGGCAAATCATATAAATTCTTATTAATCAGATAGTTAACTAAGTTATAAGCTTATAAATTAAATATTTGCCCTATCCGAAATCGCCGACTAGATTCAATTCCTGACAGCGATGACAGGTTTTCGCCTACGCTGAAAAAAGTACAAAACCTAGAACCGGTAACAACCGGTCAAGCCTGCGAGGAGCATCTGATGACGCTTATGATTCGTGGCGCCACCCTGATTACCCATGAAGAAAGCTACCGGGCCGATGTGTTGTGTGCCGACGGCGTGATCAAGGCCATCGGTACTGACCTGGAGGTCCCGGCCGGTTGTGAAGTGATCGACGGCAGCGGCCAGTACCTGATGCCCGGCGGCATCGACCCGCACACCCACATGCAGCTGCCTTTCATGGGCACTGTGGCCAGCGAGGACTTCTACAGCGGCACCGCCGCAGGCCTGGCCGGCGGTACCACCTCGATCATCGACTTCGTGATTCCCAACCCGCAGCAGTCCTTGCTCGAAGCCTTTCACCAGTGGCGTGGCTGGGCCGAGAAGTCGGCCAGCGACTACGGTTTTCACGTCGCCGTCACCTGGTGGAGCGAGCAGGTACGCGAGGAGATGGGCGAGCTGGTACGCCTGCACGGGGTCAACAGCTTCAAGCATTTCATGGCCTACAAGAACGCGATCATGGCCGCCGACGACACCCTGGTCGCCAGCTTCGAACGCTGCCTGGAGCTGGGCGCGGTACCCACCGTGCACGCCGAGAACGGCGAACTGGTCTATCACCTGCAGCGCAAGCTGCTGGCCCAAGGCATCACCGGCCCGGAAGCGCACCCCCTGTCGCGCCCCTCGCAGGTTGAAGGTGAAGCCGCCAGCCGCGCCATTCGCATTGCCGAAACCCTGGGCACGCCGCTGTACTTGGTGCACGTCTCGACCCGCGAAGCCCTGGATGAGATCACCTACGCGCGCAACAAGGGCCTGCAGGTCTACGGCGAAGTACTGGCCGGCCACCTGTTGCTGGACGACAGTGTCTACCGTCATCCTGACTGGCAAACCGCTGCCGGATACGTCATGAGCCCGCCGTTCCGTCCGCGCCAGGACGGCCATCAAGAGGCACTGTGGCACGGTCTGCAGTCGGGCAACCTGCACACCACCGCCACCGACCACTGCTGCTTCTGCGCCGAGCAGAAAGCCGCCGGTCGCGACGACTTCAGCCGCATCCCCAACGGCACCGCCGGCATCGAGGACCGCATGGCGGTGCTCTGGGACGAAGGGGTCAACAGCGGCAAATTGTCGATGCAGGATTTCGTCGCCCTGACCTCGACCAACACCGCGAAGATCTTCAACCTGTTCCCGCGCAAGGGCGCCTTGCGCGTCGGCGCCGATGCCGACCTGGTGCTCTGGGACCCGCAAGGCACGCGGACCATCTCGGCCGCCACGCACCATCAGCAGGTCGACTTCAACATCTTCGAAGGCAAGACCGTGCGTGGCATCCCCAGCCACACCATCAGCCAGGGCAAGCTGGTCTGGGCCAACGGCGACCTGCGCGCCGAGCGTGGTGCCGGGCGCTACATCGAGCGGCCGGCGTACCCGGCGGTGTTCGATCTGCTCAGCAAGCGGGCTGAGCATTCGCGGCCGGTCGCCGTTAAGCGCTGAAGAGCATCGCGGGGCAAGCCCGCTCCCACAGACACCGCCGAACCTGTGGGAGCTGGCTTGCCAGCGATGGAAGGCAAAGCCTTCCCCAAAAAAAATAAAAAAAGAGGAACCCACCGTGATCGATTCCCTCAACCACCTCCCCCGACCGAACCAGAACCACGCCAGCCTCGCCGAGCACTTCAGCGACCTGGCGCCTCCCCTCACCGACCGCCAGGCCGTGCTCGAAGCCTCACGCTGCCTGTATTGCTACGACGCCCCCTGCGTCAATGCCTGCCCCAGCGAAATCGACATCCCCTCGTTCATCCGCAACATTCATCAGGAGAACGTCCAGGGCGCGGCGCAGAAGATTCTCTCGGCCAATATCCTCGGCGGCAGTTGCGCGCGGGTGTGCCCCACCGAGATCCTCTGCCAGCAGGCCTGCGTGCGCAACAATCACCAGGAGTGCGCGCCAGTGCTGATCGGCCTGTTGCAGCGCTACGCGGTGGACCACGCCGAGTTCCAGCAACACCCGTTCCAGCGCGCCGCCAGCACCGGCAAGCGCATTGCCGTGGTCGGTGCCGGCCCGGCGGGGCTGTCCTGCGCCCACCGCCTGGCCTGGCACGGCCATGACGTGGTGATTTTCGAAGCCCGGGAAAAAGCCGGCGGCCTCAATGAGTACGGCATCGCCAAATACAAGCTGGTCGACGATTTCGCCCAGCGCGAGGTGGATTTCGTCCTGCAGATCGGCGGCATCGAGATCCGTCACGGCCAGGTGCTGGGCGACAACCTCAGCCTGGCCGAGCTGCAACAGCAGTTCGATGCGGTGTTCCTTGGCCTGGGCCTGAACACCGTGCGCCAATTGGGCCTGGCCAGTGAAGGCGCGCCAGGCATGCTCGCCGCCACCGAGTACATCCGCGAACTGCGCCAGGCCGATGACCTCACCACCCTGCCCGTCGCCGACCGCTGCATCGTCCTGGGTGCCGGCAACACCGCCATCGATATGGCCGTGCAAATGGCCCGTCTCGGTGCCCGTGACGTCAACCTGGTGTATCGCCGTGGCGTCGAGGACATGGGCGCCACCGAGCACGAGCAACACATCGCCAAGGAGAACCAGGTGCGCCTGCTGACCTGGGCCCAGCCTGAGGAAGTATTGCTGGATGACCAGGGCCAGGTGTGCGGCATGCGTTTTGCCCGCACGCACATGTGTGACGGTCGCCTGCAGCCAACCGGGGAAACCTTCGAACTGGCCGCCGATGCGATCTTCAAAGCCATCGGCCAGGCCTTCGATGACAGCGCGTTGAGTGACAGCAGCGGCCAACAGCTTGCCCGCGATGGCGAACGCATTCGTGTGGATGAGCAGCTGCGTACCAGCCTGCCCGGCGTGTATGCCGGCGGCGACTGCACCCAGCTCGGCCAGGACCTCACCGTCCAGGCCGTGCAGCACGGCAAGCTGGCCGCCGAGGCCATGCATGCGCACCTGATGCTCAATGTGGAGGCTGCATAAATGGCTGACCTGTCGATCGAATTCGCCGGTATCAAGGCGCCCAACCCGTTCTGGCTGGCCTCCGCGCCGCCTACCGACAAGGCCTATAACGTGGTCCGCGCCTATCAGGCCGGCTGGGGTGGCGTGGTCTGGAAAACCCTCGGCGAAGACCCGGCCGCGGTCAACGTCTCGTCGCGCTACTCGGCGCACTACGGGGTCAACCGCGAGGTCATGGGCATCAACAACATCGAGCTGATCACCGACCGCTCGCTGGAAATCAACCTGCGCGAAATCACCCAGGTGAAGAAGGACTGGCCCGACCGCGCACTGATCGTGTCGCTGATGGTGCCCTGCGTCGAGGAATCCTGGAAAGCCATCCTGCCGCTGGTCGAAGCCACCGGCGCCGACGGCATCGAACTGAACTTCGGTTGCCCCCATGGCATGCCCGAGCGCGGCATGGGCGCAGCGGTCGGCCAGGTGCCGGAGTACGTCGAGCAGGTCACCCGCTGGTGCAAGACGTACTGCTCGCTGCCGGTGATCGTCAAGCTGACGCCGAACATCACCGATATCCGCCAGTCGGCCCGCGCCGCCCATCGCGGCGGCGCCGACGCGGTGTCGCTGATCAACACCATCAACTCAATCACCAGCGTCGACCTGGAGCGCATGGTCGCCAATCCCATCGTCGGCGACATGAGCACCCACGGCGGCTACTGCGGCTCGGCGGTCAAACCGATCGCCCTGAACATGGTCGCCGAAATCGCCCGCGACCCGGCTACCCACGGCCTGCCGATCTGCGGCATCGGTGGCATCGGCAGCTGGCGTGACGCCGCCGAATTCGTCGCCCTGGGCTGCGGCGCGGTGCAGGTGTGCACGGCGGCGATGCTGCATGGATTTCGCATCGTCGACGAGATGAAAGACGGCCTCTCGCGCTGGATGGACAGCCAGGGCTACCGCAGCCTCCAGGAGTTCCAGGGCCGCGCGGTGGGCCACACCACCGACTGGAAGTATCTGGACATCAACTACCAGGTGGTAGCCAAGATCGACCAGGCGGCCTGCATCAACTGTGGCCGCTGCCACATCGCCTGCGAAGACACCTCGCACCAGGCCATCGCCAACCTCAAGCAGGCCGACGGCAGCCACCGTTATGAGGTGATCGACGCCGAATGCGTGGGCTGCAACCTGTGCCAGATCACCTGCCCGGTGCAGGACTGCATCGAGATGGTCCCGCAGGACACCGGCAAACCGTTCCTCGACTGGCTGCATGACCCGCGCAACCCCTATCGCGAAGCGTCCTGAGGCATAAGGTAAAAACAGCGAGGGAGGATCATTGATCCTCCCTCGCGTGCATTCGCTCAGCGCAGGTCACTGCGCCGGTACAGGCTCAAGCCCACCGCCAGCGCCGCCAGCATGCCGGCGCAACTGCGGTTGATCCACTGCATGGTGCGCGCCGAAAAGCGCCGCATGGCGTGCCGCCCGCCATAGGCGTAGACGGCCATCATCAGCCCGTCGATCGCCGCGCTGGTGATCGCCAGCACCAGGTACTGCTCGGCCACCGGTTGCTCGGGGCGAATGAACTGCGGCAGGAACGCCGAGAAGAACAGCAAGCCCTTGGGGTTGGACAAGCCGACGAACAAGGCCCGCAAGAAGGCTGAACGCCCCGTGGCGCCAGCGCTCACCGTGCTACGTTGCAAGGCCCCGCTCGGCGCCCGCCAGAGCACCCAGGCCAGGTACAGCAGGTACACCGCGCCCACCCACTTGACCACGCTGAACAGCTGCTCCGAAGCCTGCAGCAACGCCCCCAGGCCGCAGCCCACCGCCGCAATCAACAGCAGGTCGGAGAGCATCGCCCCGGCCATGCCGAAACCGGCCACGCGCATGCCGTGGGAAGCGCCATTGTTCAGGGCCAGGAGCATCGCCGGGCCGGGGGTGATCATCACCGCGCTGGCGGCGATAACGTAGAGCAGCAGGGTCGAGGCTTGCATGGCGGGCTCCGCGGGCAGAAAGGCCCAAGCATGCCTCGGCCAGGCTGATCATGGCAATCGTGCCATCCCGCGAATGCCTATATCATGGTGGCTAGAGGAACATATCCACGAGGAAGGAATCGTCATGCTGTACCGCCTGGGCGCCGATGGTCTGGTGCTGTTTCACCTGTTGTTCATCCTGTTCGTGCTGTTTGGCGGTTTGCTGATACTCAAATGGCGCGGTGCGATGTGGTGGCACTTACCGGCGGTGTGCTGGGGGACCGCCGTGGAGTTCTTTCACCTCACCTGCCCGCTCACCGAATGGGAAAACCGCCTGCGCCAGGCCTCGGGCCTGGCCGGTTACGAAGGCGGTTTCATCGAGCATTACATCTGGCCGATCATCTACCCGGCCGGGCTGACGCCGGGTATCCAGCTGGTACTCGGCTCGGTGGTGGTGCTGGTCAACGGCCTGGTCTACCTGCGCGTCCTGCGCCAATGGCAAGCGCGGCGCCAGCAGCGCATTGCCTAGCGTGTGGCGACGATAAACAGGCGCGGAAACGGCAACAACACCGTGCCATCAGCCGCAGGCGGATAAGCCTGCTCCATGGCCTGCAGGTAGTACTGTAGAAAGTCTGCCTGCTCCTGCGCATCCAGCGCCGCCAGATACGGCCGCAGCGCCGACCCCTTGAACCACTCCACCACCGCCGGCGCACCGCCCGCCAGCGGGTGGTAGTAAGTGGTGCGCCACACGTCCACGCGCTGGCAATGGGGGCTGAGCACATCGTAGTAGTAGGCGGCGGTGTGCCGTGGCGGCAGTTGCAGGTCACCGACCTTGCCGGCCCAGCTACCCAGCCTGGCGATCTCGCGAATCTGCCGGTGGGCCGGCTCATCGAGGTTGTCCGGGGTCTGGATGGCCAGGCTGCCACCGGCCACCAGCTGGCGCACCAGGTGCGGGTACAGCTGGGCATGGTCGGGCAACCACTGCAGGGAGGCGTTGGCGAGGATCACATCGACGCCCTGTTCGGCGCTCCAGCTGCCGATATCACCCACTTCGAACGCCAGCTGCGGCAAGCGCTGGCGGGCGGCGGCGATCATGTCTGCAGAGCTGTCCAGGCCGGTGACCTGCGCCTCGGGGTAACGGCTGGCAAGCACTTGCGTGGAGTTGCCCGGGCCGCAGCCAAGGTCGACAGCGCTGGCTACCGTCTGGTTGGGCAGCGCCGCCACCAGGTCGCGCACCGGGCGCGTGCGTTCGTTCTCGAAGGTGCTGTACTGCGCGGCTGACCAGGTCATCGCAGGTTTCCTTTAGTGGCCTTGGGAATTCGAGCGTGGCCCTAGCATGCCGGTTACCCGCCGATTAGGAAACCTCACGCAGCAGCGCCGCCAGCTTGCGCCCGGCAAAACGCAGCTGCGCCGCTGTCAGGGCGGTGAAGCCGATCATCACCGCAGGCGGCAGTTGCACCTGCTGGCAGAAGCTGCCGATCGGCTGTAGTTGCAAGCCTTGATTGGCCGCGCGCTGGCAAAAGTCCTGCTCATCCGTCCCCTCTGGCAACCACAGGACAAAGTGCAAACCGGCTTGCTGCCCGGTCACTGCAAAGCAGCCCGGAGCCTGCTCGGCCAGGCACTCGAGCAGCAAATCACGGCGCTGCTGATAGGCCTGGCGCGCCTGCCTCAGGTAGCGCACGAAGCTGCCATTGGCCATGTACTCGGCCAGGCCCAGTTGCTCGGTGACCCCGACTGCGCCACCGGTGCCCTGCAGGGTGGCCAGCAACGGCTCGCGCAGGCTGGCCGGCACCAGCATGAAGCCCACGCGCAGGCCGGCGAACAGGGTCTTGTTGAAGCTGCCGCAGCAGATCACCCGGTCGCTTTGATCCAGGGCCTTGAGCGCCGGCAGCGGCGCATTGTTGTAGTTGAACTCGCTGTCGTAGTCGTCTTCGACGATCCAGGCATCGGCACGATTGGCCCAGTCCAGCAACATCAGCCGTCGCGACACCGACAGGGTCACGCCCAGCGGTGACTGGTGCGCGGGGGTCACGCAGGCCAGGCGGGCATCAAGGTGGCGCTCGAGCAGCTGGTCATCGATACCCTCGGCCGTCACCGGCACCGCGACCACCTGCGCCCCGGCCCGCTCGAACAACGACCTGGCGGTGCGGTAGCCGGGGTCTTCGACGCAGGCCTTGTCGCCTGGGCAGATCACGCTGCGCGCCACGAGGTCGATGCACTGGCGAATGCCGCTGGTGACGATCAGGTCCTGGGCATTGCAGCGTATGCCGCGATAGCTGCGCAGGTAGTTGGCAATCCGTTCGCGCAGGGCCGGCAGGCCGGCCGGGTCTGGCGAACTGAGCAAGGCGGTCGGTGCGCTGGCCAGGGCCTTGCCCAGGGCCTGGGACCAGGCCTTGACCGGGAACAGTGCCGGGTCGGCCAGGCGCGCGACAAACGGCACCCCCACCTGCACACCGGTAAGGCTCGAGGCTGCCGGCTCGCTGAGCGGCTGCTGCGCCAGTGCCAGTGCCAGTGGCGGGCCGCTGCCGGCAGCGATGAACAGGTCAGGAACGACCGCGCAGACCCGCGTACCGGAGCCGGCCACCCGGCTGACATAGCCTTCATCGCGCAAGCGCTCGAACACCAGCTCCAGGGTGCCGCGCGACAACTGCCAGCGCTCGGCCAGGGTTCGTGTCGAGGGCAGGCGGGTGCCGGCTGGCAGGCGCTTGTCGAGTATCGCATCGCGCAAGGCGGCATAAGCGCCTTGCTGTTTGCCCTGGGCCAATGCCGGTGGCAGCGGTAGATCGAGGGCGATGGCGGCTTTGCCTGTGCGCATAGTGGTCCAATCAAATTTGCTCTTAATGGCGCTGCCGATTAAACCACATTGGCCGTTAAGGTCTGCGCACCAACAACAAGGAAATGCTCCATGCGCACCACCCCCTCGCCCGGCCCACGAACCTGGCTGCTATTACTGCTGATGATTGTCTGCCTGCCGCGGGTGGCCCTGGATATCTACCTGCCCGCCCTGCCCGACATCGCCATGGCCCTGCACGCCAGCGACGCCCAGTTGCAATTGACGCTGACCCTGTACATGGTCGGCTACGCCCTGAGCATGCTGATCAGCGGCCCGCTGTGCGACCGTTTTGGCCGCCGCCCGTTGTTGCTGCTCGGCGGCACTATTTACCTGGTGGCGAGCCTGGCCTGCAGCCTGGCCAGCAGTGTCGAGGTGATGATTGCCGCACGCCTGTTGCAGGCCCTGGGCGGTTGTTGCGGGGCAGTCATCGGCCGGGTGATGGTGCGTGACCACTTCGACCGCCAGCAACAGGGCCACCTGCTCGGTTACCTGTCCATGGGCATGGCGCTGTCGCCGATGATCGCGCCACTGCTCGGCAGCCTGATCGAAACCACCCTGGGCTGGCGCTGGATTTTCCTGCTGCTGAGCCTCAGCGCCGCCCTGAGCCTGCTGCTGATCGCCCTGCGCCTGCCGGAAACCCGCCCGCTGCACGCTAACGGGCAGCGCCACGAGCCGGTGCTGAAGGTTTACCTGCGGCTGCTCGGCGACGGCTACTTCATGCGTTATTCACTGGCGATTGCCTGCGTGTATTGCACCTACTTCCCGTTCATCGCCGAGTCCTCGACCCTGCTGCAACGCCGCCTGGGCCTGAGTTCGCTGCAGTACGCCGCAGTCTTCGCCGTCACCGTCGGCGGCTACCTGGCCGGCTCGCAGCTGTTTCGCCGGCGCAGTGGGCGCCACAGCGCCGATGCCTTGCTCGGCCAGGCCATGTTCCTCAACCTGGGGGGCGCGCTGCTGCTGATGCTCGCCACCCGCCTGTGGCCCGAGGCATTGCTGGCGATCGTCCTGCCGATGCTGCTGATCATGCTTTCGGTGGGCCTGGCCATTCCGGCCTGCCAATGGGCGGTGCTGCAACCCTATGCGGCTATCGCCGGCAGCGCCTCGGGGTTGTTCTTCTTCATCCAGATGGCCTTCACCGCCCTGTGCAGCCTGGTCATCGGCCAGTTGTCCGATGGCAGTGCCGGCCCCTTGGCGGGCATGACCGCGCTGGCCAGCCTGGCCTTTGCCCTGGTGCTCAAGCTGTTACGCAGCGAAGCGATTACCCTCAAGGCCAGTTCCGGCTAACATGGGCGATTACCTCACTTGCCGGAAGCCTGCCATGAGCCTGACCATCCGCCCTGCCCGGCGCGACGACGCCGCCCAGATCCTTGCCTTCATTACCGAACTGGCTGACTACGAACGCGCCGTCCACGAGGTGATCGCTTCCCAGGCCGACATCGAGCGCACCCTGTTCGATGACGGCGCCAAAGCCCTCAGCCTGATCTGCGAGCGCGACGGCCAGGCCATCGGTTATGCGGTGTACTTCTACAGCTACTCGACCTGGCTGGGGCGCAACGGCATCTACCTCGAAGACCTGTACATCACCCCCGAGCAACGCGGTGGCGGCGCCGGTAAACAGCTGTTGCGCCATATCGCCATCGAAGCCTGCGAGAACGGCTGCGGACGCCTGGAATGGAGCGTGCTGGACTGGAACGAGCCGGCCATCCAGTTCTACAAGTCCCTGGGTGCCCTGCCCCAGGATGAATGGGTCCGCTACCGCCTCGAAGGCGCCGGTCTTGAGGCCTTCGCCCGCGGTTGAGTGGCTGGGCAAGGGCGGCGCAATCGGCTAAGGTGCGCGCCTTGCCCTGCTCTCGCCTTGCCAAGGAATGCACTGAATTGAAGGCTTTGTTTCGCTCCCTCCCGTCATTGTGCCTGGGTGCTGCCCTGGCAGCCTGCAGCGCCACCCCCGCCGACCCGGTCAGTTTTAAGGAAAATGGCCTGTATGGCCTTAAAGACCCCAGCGGCAAGGTCATCGTTGCGCCGTCCATCGAGCTGCAACCGGTTTACCACGAAGGCATGGCAGCCGTTCGCATCAACAACAAATGGGGCTACATGGACCGCAAGGGGCAGTTGGTCATCCCGACCCTCTACAAGCGCCCCGGGCCGTTCAGCGATGGCCTGGCAGGCGTCTGCCTGACGTATTCCGAGTGTGGCTACATCGATACCCGGGGCCGCACCGTGGTGCCGTTCGACTATGACTGGGTAGAGGGTTTCGACGAAGCCAAGGACGGCCTGACGGTAGTCGCCAAAGGCAACCTGTTCGGCATGATCAACCGCAAGGGCGAGCAGGTGATCCCCCTGCGCTTCAGCTCGCGGCCCATTACCGAGAAGGGCTATGTGCTGCTGAACGACAGCGCCAGCAAAAAAAGCGGCCTGATGAACACATCCGGCAAAGTGGTGCTGCCTTTCGAATACGACGGCTTCGCCTACAATACCTGGGGCGGACGGCTGATCAACGACAATCTGCTGAGCGCGGCAAAAGAAGGTAAATGGGGCTTTATCGACCTTAATGGCAAGGTGGTGCTGCCTTATATCTATGACAGACCCGGTTTTTTTCGTGACGGCAAGGCCATCGTCCAACGCGATGGCAAGCATTACCGGATCGACCGCCAGGGCAATGAAACACCCTTGGAATACGAGCCGTTGAAGCTCCCCTGATAGCAGTTCCGCCGATTTGAACCTGGTGCGCAGGAGCATTGCCCATGGTCGTGAAAGCCAACAGCCAGACCTTCACCATCCTCGCCCAGGACCCGGCGGTGCGTAATGCCCACGGCGAGTTGCTGTTCGCCCGGGTCAGCGTGCCGCTGGAAACCCTTGGCCTGGGCCCCACCGGCTACCGCCTGAAGGTGGTCGACTTCGATGCCTCGCGCAACCAGCTGTACCACGCCCACGCCTATCAGCAGGATACCGCCAGCGGCTGCATGATCGACCCTTTCGATCCGCCTGGCGAGGCGCTGCTGGGCAATCCGGCATTCCATTGCCAGCACGTGTACGCGGTGGTCATGCGCACCCTGGCGCGCTTCGAGATGGCCCTGGGGCGCCGGGTTGGCTGGGGCTTCGACGGCCATCAGCTGCACGTGGTGCCGCACGCCTTCGTCGAAGCCAACGCCTTTTACTCGCGGGCTGACCGGGCCTTGATGTTCGGCTATTTCAAGGGCCTGGACGGCCAGCACGTGTTCACCTGCCTGTCCCACGACATCGTCGCCCACGAGGCCACCCACGCGATTCTCGACGGCTTGCGCGGCGGTTTCATGAACGCTTCCGGGCCCGATCAGGCGGCCTTCCATGAAGGTTTTGCCGATGTCGTGGCGCTGCTGTCGGTGTTCTCCCTGCGTGAAATCATCGAGTTCGCCCTGACCAATGGCGGGCGCATCGAGCTGACCGTGCAGGGCGACCGCCGACTGCTCAATGGCGACCAGCTGAGCCAGCAGAACCTCGCCGAATCGCTGCTGTTCGGTATCGGCGAAGAGTTCGGCCAGCAGCTCGAAGGCCTGCGCGCCAATGCCCTGCGCCGCTCGGTGATGCTGCCGCCCTCGGCCGACTACCTGAGGGACGAGCAGTTTGCCGAAGCCCACAACCGCGGCGAAATCTTCGCCGCCGCCATGCTGCGCAGCATGCTCGCCCTGTGGGTGGCGCGCCTGGGCGAGCTGGGTAATTTTGGCGACAACCTGTACAACCTGCGCGAAGTGGTCGAGGAAGGCGCCAAGGCCGCCGACCAGTTGCTGACCATCGCCATCCGCGCCCTGGACTACTGCCCGCCGCTGGACCTGGAGTTCGGCGACTACCTGGCCGCCCTGCTCACCGTCGATGCCCAGGTGGCGCCGGACGATTCGCGCTACGACTACCGGCTGATCATCCGCACCACTTTCGAGGCCTTCGGCATCGTCCCGCCAGCAGCGCGCACCGATGCTGACGGCTGCTGGCACGGCTTTGCCGACAACGGCCAGGTGCAATATCGCAACAGCCATTTCGACTCGATGCTGCGCGACGACGAAGAGGTATTCCGCTTTCTCTGGGAGAACCGTGCGGTGCTGGGCATCGACGAGCGTGCCTACACCGAGGTGGTGTCGGTACGCCCGAGCATCCGCCTGGGCACCGACGGCCTGCTGCTGCGCGAGAGCGTGTGCGAATACATCATGAAGGCCAACATTTTTGGCGCCGAGCTCAAGAGCGTGTGCAACATCAGCCCGCGCCCGGCCTGGATCAAGACCACCGACGCCCTCACCGTCTACGGCGCCGGCACGCTGATTTTCGATCAGTACGGGCGCATCAAGTACCACGTCCAGCGGCCGCTCAATGACGGCCAGTGGCAGCTGCGCCGCTTGAGCTACCTGGCCGGCCTGGACAGCAGCGAGCTGGACCTGCGCAACCCCTTGGCCCAGCTGCACCGCCAACGCGCCTGGCAGGTGGGCCCGCTACGCGAGGAGCAAGCATGAGCCCGACCAGCCTGACCCTCTATGCCTACCAGGTCGGTTTTGGCGACTGCTTCCTGCTGCGTTTCAACTACCCCGGCGAGGTGCGCCGCCATGTACTGATCGACTTCGGTTCCATGGGCATGCCCAAGGGCGTCGCCCAGGGCCAGCGCCTGCTGGCCATTGCCGAAGACATCAAGGCCAAGTGCGCGGGCAAGCTCGATGCGGTGGTCGCGACCCACCGGCATGCCGACCACATCAGCGGCTTTGCCACCAACCGCGCCGGTACTGCCAGCGGTGATGTGATTCGTACCCTCGCGCCGGAACTGGTGCTGCAGCCCTGGACCGAACAGCTGGAGCTGGCTGAAGACGCCAGCGCACCCGAGCAGCCCGGCCTGCGCGGCGCACGCAGCATGGCCCAGACCCTCAAGAGCATGAATGCCCTGGCCAGCGCCGTGGTCACGCTGCTCGACCAGGGCAGGCACGGGCTGTCCGAAGACCTGGCCAGTCGGCTGGGCTTTATCGGCGAAGACAACATCTCCAATGCCAGCGCCGTGAAGAACCTGGCGAGCATGGGCCAACGCAACGCCTTTGCCTTCTTCGGCAGCGCTGATGCCCTGGCCGAGCTGTTGCCCGGCGTGCGCACGCATATCCTCGGCCCGCCCACCGTCGAGCAGAGCGCCTCGATTCGCAAGCAGCGCAGCCGTGACCCGGCCGAGTTCTGGCACCTGCACCGGCAGTTGCTCGATGCCCAGGTCAACTCGCCGAACGACGATCCGGGGCCTTTTGCCGACTACCCGGCGACCCGGGGCAGCAAACTGCCCATGAGCACCCGCTGGATCGCCCGGCGGGTGCGCGAAGCCCGTGGCGAGCAGTTGCTGCAGATCGTCACCGCGCTGGACAAGCAAATGAACAACACCAGCCTGATCCTGCTGTTCGAGGTGGCGGGCAAGAAACTGCTGTTCCCGGGCGATGCGCAGATCGAGAACTGGAGTTACGCGTTAAGTCACCCAGAAATTCGCGAGCTTCTGGCGGATGTCGACCTGTACAAGGTCGGTCACCATGGCAGCCTCAATGCCACGCCGAAAAGCCTGTGGGGCGGCTTTCGCAAGCGCGGCAAGGCCGGTACGGCGCAGCGCTTGACCAGTGTGTTGTCGACCATGCCCGGCAAGCATGGCAACCCCGGGGCGGGCACCGAAGTGCCGCGGCGGCCGTTGCTGGAGGCGCTGGGCAAGGAGAGTGAGTTGCACAGTACCGACGGGTTGGAGCCGGGAGTACTGTATGAGGAGCTGGAGTTCAGCTTCTGACGGTCAGGGCCCTATCGCTGGCAAGCCAGCTCCCACAAGATCAGCATCCGCAGTACCTGTGGGAGCTGGCTTGCCAGCGATGCTTTTGATCAGGGCTCCAACCCGATACCCCTGAGGATCACACTGGTCACCGTCTGCACCGCCCGCTCGAACTGCAGCTCCGACAATGGCTGGTGATCATTGAGCAGCCCCACCTGGTGGCTGAAGTCGGCATAGTGCTGGGTCGAAGCCCAGATCATGTACAGCAAGCCCGATGGCTCTACCGGCAGAATCCGCCCGTCCTCGATCCACTGGCGGATCTTTGCCTCTTTCATCTTCGCCCAGTCATACAGCGGATCATCCAGCGCCGCGCCAAGGTTCGGTGCGCCATGGATGATTTCGTTGGCCCAGACCTTGGAGCCATGCGGCCGGGTACGCGAATGGTTCATCTTGGCCCGGATGTAGCTGCTCAAAACAATGCGCGGATCGTCATACAGCTCGAAGCACAAGGCATCCTGCTTCCACACATCGAGCAGGCCGAACAGCACCGCCTGGTACAGCTCGGCCTTGGTGCTGAAGTAATAGTGCACATTGCTGCGCGGCAGCTCCGCGGCCTCGGCGATGTCGGCCATGGCCGTGCCGGCGAAGCCTTTTTCGGCAAAGACCTTTTCGGCCGCCAGAAGGATGTTGTCAACGTTGCGTTGACGAATGCTGAGCTTGTGCTGGGCCATGGGCGAATCCGTTGCGACTGACCCTGCAAGGCTACCACTGCCGGGGCATTCGTGCGCTGCAAGCAAAAAGGTTGTGCCGTCACGGGCATTTTTCTGCGCCCGCACAGTCGCAATACTGCACGCCGTGTTTATCAACGTCCGCACTGGAGGAACCCGCTAATGACTATTCCCGCCCTCGGCCTCGGCACCTTCCGCCTCAAGGACCAGGTGGTGATCGATTCGGTGGCCACCGCCCTGGAACTCGGTTACCGCGCCATCGACACCGCGCAGATCTACGGTAACGAAGCCGAAGTCGGCCAGGCCGTGGCCGCCAGCGGCATCGACCGTGACGAGCTGTTTGTCACCAGCAAGATCTGGACGGACAACCTGGCCGCCGACAAGCTGATCCCCAGCCTCAAGGACAGCCTGAGCAAGCTGCGCAGCGACTACCTGGACCTGACCCTGATCCACTGGCCATCGCCCAAGGGCGCAGTGCCCGTCAGCGAATTCATGGGCGCCCTGGCCGAAGCTCAAAAGCAGGGCCTGACCCGGCAGATCGGCGTGTCCAACTTCACCATCGACCTGCTGCGCCAGGCCATCGAGGTGGTCGGCGAAGACGCCATCGCCACCAACCAGATCGAGCTGCACCCGTACCTGCAGAACCGCAAACTGGTGGACTTCATGCACAGTCAAGGCGTTGCCGTGACCTCGTACATGACCCTGGGCTACGGCAAGGTCCTGGAGGATCCGGTCATCCAGCAGATCGCCGCGCAACACGCCGCCACCCCGGCACAGGTGACTCTGGCCTGGGCCATGCAACTGGGCTATGCGGTGATCCCGTCCTCGACCCGGCGCGAGAACCTGGCCAGCAACCTCAAGGCTCGTGAACTCAAGCTGAGCAATGAAGACATGGGCAGAATCGCCACCCTCGACAGCGGCCTGCGCCTGACCAGCCCCGAGCACCTGGCGCCGGCCTGGGACTAACCGCGGGCGGTGCAGGCCTGGGCCAGGTTCAGGTACTGCAGGCGGTGTTGCCGGCCGCAGGCGTTGGCGTTGCGCCAGGGGATCAACGGCGCCGAATCAGGTAACCTGAACGGCAGACAACGCCTGCGGACGCACCTTCATCATGGAACTCCACATCAGCCTGCAAGGCCGCAAGGGCCTGGCCGAGCAGCTTTACCAACAGCTGCGCGACGGCATCGACAGCGGCCGCCTGGCCGCCGGCACGCAACTGCCACCCAGCCGCCTGCTGGCCGAACAACTGGGGGTGTCGCGCAAGACCGTGGCCGAAGCCTATTCGCGCCTGACCTACGACAACCTGCTCAGCGGCCAGGTCGGCAAAGGCACCTTCATCAGCCCTTCCCCGACCCGTACCCCGGCACCGACGGCGGCCATCCCCCTGGCCAGCGCCGCGACCCTGGCCAAATGGCGGGCCCGCGCCAACCCGCTGGCGGACCTCAAACTGCCGACCTTGCGCTACGATTTCATCGGCGGCGCCTCAAGCAAGGTGCAGTTCCCCTTCGATGACTGGCGCCGCTGCAACCAGTACGCCTTGCGCCAGATCCGCCACAGCAGCGCCCGCTACAGCGCCCATCAGGGCCTGCCGGAGTTGCGCGAGGCGATTGCCCGGCATATCGCCTTCGCCCGCGGCGTACGCTGCAGCAGCAATGATGTGCTGGTGTGCAACGGTGCCCAGCAAGCCCTGGACCTGATCGCCCGGGTGCTGATAGAACCCGGTTGCCAGGTGGCCATGGAAGACCCGGGCTACACCCCGGCGCGCCAGTTGTTCCTGGCCCAGGGCGCCGAACTGCAGTGCGTGCCGGTCGACGCTGAAGGCATGTGTGTGGAGCAGATCGCCCCAGGCACGCGGCTGATCTACGTAACCCCGTCACACCAGTTTCCGCTGGGCATGCCGATGAGCCCGGCGCGCCGGCAGGCCCTGCTCGCGCGCGCCGCACAGTTGGGCGCGATCATCATCGAGGACGACTACGACAGCGAATTCCGCTACGAAGGCCGGCCCACCGACTCGTTGCAAAGCCTCGACCGCAACGGCCTGGTGGCCTATGTCGGGACCTTCTCCAAGACCCTGTTGCCGGAGCTGCGCCTGGGTTACTGCATCGTCCCCGAAGCGCTGCGCGAAGCGATCTGCATTGCCAAGCAACTGACCGACTGGCATACCCCGACCCTCAACCAGTGGGCCCTGGCGCAGTTCATCGGCGAAGGCTCGCTGCTTAAGCACATCCGCCGCGTGCACGAGGTCTACGCCGCGCGCCGCGAACGGATCCTGGCGCGCCTGCAGGATGACCTGGCGCCGTGGTTCGAGGTCGTGCCGGCCACTGCCGGTTACCACATGAGTGCCCTGGCCCGGGGTAACCTGGACGTCGAGTTCCTGATCAGCATGGCGCGCAAGGTCGAGGTCGGCCTCTATTCATTGGCCCCCTTCCATGCCCGGGTGCCGGTGCGCCAGGGCCTGCTGCTGGGCTTTGGCGCCATCGAACTGCTGGACATCGACCCGGCCCTGGACCGGCTGCGCGACACCCTCCAGGCCATGGGTTGATTGGCCTCCTGACAAAGAACAAAATTGGCTATTCGGGCTCGCCCGGCCTGGCGGTAAGGTAGCGCTATTGCCGCCTACCGCAGACCTTGATGGAGAGCACACATGAGCAACCGTATCGAATGGGCCAAACACTCACCTGAGGCCTACAAGGCCATGATCGGCCTGGAAATGGCCCTGGGCAAATCCGGGCTGGAGAACTCGCTGCTGGAGCTGGTACGCCTGCGTGCCTCGCAGATCAACGGTTGCGCTTATTGCGTCAACTTGCACGCCAACGATGCACGCAAGAGCGGCGAAAGCGAAGCGCGCCTGCAGACCTTGAGCGTCTGGGGCGAGACCGAATTCTTCAGCCCGCGCGAGCGTGCAGCGTTGGCCTGGGTCGAAAGCCTGACCCGCCTGCCCGACCAGCGCGCCCCCGAGCACCAGTACCGCACCCTGCTCGAGCACTTCAGCGAAGCCGAAGTGGTCAACCTGACCCTGGCCATCGCCACCATCAACGCCTGGAACCGCTTTGGCGTCGGCTTTGCGATGATTCCAAGCTGATCTGTGTTTGGACACAGACTGTGGGAGCGGGCCTTGCAGTGTTTCAATCAGCCCGCAGGTGTTGGCATCACCGGCGGTGTGTACTGCAAGGTGGTGCCGAGGATCCACAGCAGGAACAGCACCAGCGGCACGTGCACCAGCAACTGCACGAACGAGAAGCCGATCAGGTCGCGCGCCTTGAGCCCCAGCACGCCCAGCAGCGGCAGCATGTAGAACGGATTGATCAGGTTCGGCAGCGCTTCGGCGGCGTTGTAGATCTGCACCGCCCAGCCCAGGTGATACTGCAGGTCATTGGCCACCAGCATCACGTAGGGCGCTTCGATGATCCACTTGCCGCCACCCGAGGGGATGAAGAAACCCAGCACCGCCGAGTACACGCCCATCAGCAAGGCATAGGTGTCGTGGGTGGCGATCTGCACGAAGAAGGTCGAGATATGGTGCGCCAGGCTCTGCGCATCGGCGCCCTGGACCTGGGTCAGGATCGCCGCGATCGAACCGTACAGCGGAAACTGGATCAGCACCCCGGTGGTGGTCGGCACCGCACGGGCCACCGCATCGAGGAAGCTGCGCGGTCGCCAGTGCAGCAAGGCCCCGGCCATGATGAACAGCAGGTTGTAGGTGTTCAGCCCGGAAATCGCGGTGATCGCAGGCTTGGTCGAGAACTCGTTGTACAGCCAGCCGGCCGCCAGCGCCACCAGCAACAGGATCAGGATCGGGCTGTACTCCAGCCACTCGCCCGGGCGGGTCCGCTGGGGCGTCGGCGGTGCCGAGAAGCTCGGGTCGACGCCGCAGGCTTCGGCGCTGCGGGCGCTATTCGGGCCGGGCGCGGTGGCGTAGGCCACGACCAGCGAAACCACCACCAGCGCGGCGAGCATCACCCCCGACTGCCAGAGGAAAATGGTCTCGGTGAACGGGATCACCCCGGTGATTGCCAGGATCGACGGCGGCAGGCTGGCCGGGTTGGCCTGCAGTTGCGCGGCCGAGGATGACAGGCCCAGGGCCCAAACGGCGCCCAGGCCCAGATAGGCGGCGGCACCGGCGGCACGGTAGTCCATCTTCAGGTCGGTGCGGCGCGCCAGGGCGCGGACCAGCAGACCACCGAATACCAGCGACAGCCCCCAGTTGAGCAACGAGGCGACCATCGAGATCAGCGCTACCCAGCATACCGCCGAGCGGCCATTGCTGGGGATTCGCGCCAGGCGGTCGATGAGCTTGACCGCGGGTGGCGAGCTGGCCACCACATAACCGCCAATAACCACGAAGGCCATCTGCATGGTGAACGGGATCAGGCTCCAGAAGCCGTCACCGAAGGCCTTGGCGGTGTCGGCGGGTTTGCCGCCCATGGCCAGGGCGGCAACCGATACCAGCACCACGGCCAGGGCAGCGAACACCCAGGAATCGGGGAACCAGCGTTCGGCCCAGTTCGAGCAACGCAGGGCGAAACGGGCGGAGCGGCTGTCTTGAATATCAGCGGCCACGGGATTTTCCTTTTATTGGTTTTATCGGAACGGCACAAGGCCCCATCGCTGGCAAGCCAGCTCCCACAAGGTCCACTCTGTGGGAGCTGGCCTGCCAGCGATGAGGCCAGCAAGAACTACGAAAAACTCAGATCAGAAGGTCATTTCTTTAACATCATCCGCCACAATCAGCTTGCCAGCGGTCTTCTCGATGATCTCTTCAACCGTCACCCCCGGCGCAGTCTCGCGCAGGATGAACGCGCCGTTCTCGATTTCCAGATAGGCCAGGTCGGTCAGCACCTTGCGGATACAACCGGCGCCGGTCAGCGGCAGGCTGCAACGCGGCAGCAGCTTGGACTCGCCGTCCTTGGAGGCGTGGGTCATGGTGACGATGATGTTCTCGGCACCGGCCACCAGGTCCATCGCCCCGCCCATGCCCTTGACCAGCTTGCCGGGGATCATCCAGGAGGCGATGTTGCCTTCCACGTCCACTTCAAAGGCGCCCAGCACGGTGAGGTCGACATGACCGCCGCGGATCATGGCGAAGGACTCGGCCGAGTTGAAGATCGAGGCACCGGTACGGGCGGTGACGGTCTGTTTGCCGGCGTTGATCATGTCGGCGTCCAGTTGCCCTTCGGTGGGGAATTCGCCCATGCCCAGCAAGCCGTTTTCCGATTGCAGCATCACGTCCATATCGGCCGGGACGTAGTTGGCCACCAGGGTCGGGATGCCGATGCCGAGGTTGACGTAGTAGCCGTCCTTGAGTTCGCGGGCTACGCGTTGGGCCATTTGTTCGCGGGTAAGTGCCATGGTCAGGATCTCTTTGTTGTTCTGGGGTCAGGTCAGGCTTTGACGGTGCGTTTTTCGATACGCTTCTCGAACGTGCCGACGATGACCCGGTCGACATAGATGCCCGGGGTATGGATTTCGCTCGGCAGCAGCACGCCCGGCTCGACGATCTCTTCGACCTCGACCACGGTGATCTTGCCGGCAGTGGCGGCCAGCGGGTTGAAGTTCTGCGCGGTGTTGCGGTACACCACGTTGCCGTAGTGGTCGGCCTTCCAGCCCTTGACGATGGCGAAGTCGCCGGTGATGGCTTCTTCGAGGATGTACTTGCGGCCGTTGAACTCGCGCACTTCCTTGCCCTCGGCTACCGGGGTGCCGTAGCCGGTGGCGGTGAAGAAGGCCGGGATACCGGCGCCGCCGGCGCGCATCTTCTCGGCCAGGGTGCCTTGCGGGGTGAGCTCCACTTCCAGCTCGCCGCTGAGCAGCTGACGCTCGAATTCGGCGTTCTCGCCCACGTAGGAGGCGACCATCTTGCGGATCTGGTGGTCTTCGAGCAGCACGCCCAGGCCAAAGCCGTCGACGCCGCAGTTGTTGGACACCACGGTCAGGCCCCTGACGCCACGGCGCTTGATTTCGGCGATGAGGTTTTCCGGGATGCCGCACAGGCCGAAACCACCGGCCAGTACCGTCATGTTGTCGGTCAGGCCTTCAAGGGCCTGTTCATAGGTTGCTACGCGCTTGTCCAGTCCGGCCATGCTGATCCGCCTTTTGTAGTTGTTGATCCGACAGGGGTGTCGGCGAGCGTTTGAACCATCTTCACCCCTGAGCACTTATTTGTTAATTTTGTTTTTATGATCAATTGATTAATTTTTCAAAAGAATAGTCTAGCCAAATGAACGTCAAACAGCTGCGCGCCTTCGTCACCGTCGCCAAGTACCAGAGCTTTGCCCAGGCGGGCGAACAACTGCACCTGTCGCAGCCGGCCCTGAGCCTGACCATCAAGGCCCTGGAGGACAACCTCGGCGGCGCCCTGCTCAGCCGCACCACCCGCAGCGTCAGCCTGACCCCGGAGGGCGAAGTGCTGCTGCCGCTGGCCCGGCAACTGCTGGCCGACTGGGACAACACCGAAGAACTGCTGCGCCAGCGCTTTACCCTGCAGCTTGGGCGAGTATCGATCGCCGCCATGCCGGCCTTTGCCGGTAACCTGCTGCCGGCGGCGCTGAAGGTGTTTCGCCAGCGCTACCCGCGGGTCAACGTCACTGTGCACGACGTCATCAACGAACAGGTGCTGGAACTGGTCCGCCACCGGCGCGTCGAACTCGGCATCGGCTTCGAACCCGAAGCCAGCGAGCCACTGTGTTTCAGGCCGCTGTACCTGGACCGCTTCGTCGCCGTGGTGCCGGCCGATTCACCGCTGGCGCAACAGCCGCAGGTGAGCTGGCGCGAACTGCTGGCCGAAGACTTCATCGCCCTGCAACGCCCCTCGGCAGTGCGCCTGCTGCTGGAGCAGCACCTGGCCGCCGAACACGGCAAGCTGGCGGTGGCCTTTGAAAGCCATCAGTTGTCGACCATCGGCCGCATGGTTGCCAATGGCCTGGGCGTCAGTGCCGTGCCGGCGCTGTGCATCGGCCAGATGCAGGAGCTGGGCGCGCGTTGCGTGCCGCTGGTGGAGCCGAGTATAGAACGGCGTATTGGCGTGACCCTGCTGGCCGACCATAAACTCTCGGCAGCGGCCCAGGCGCTGCTGGACGTTCTGCTGGAGTGCACCGCCGGCAATCCGCCAGGGTGAGCACGCTCACTCAAGGCAGATCGGCGACATACGTCACCTGGGTGACACCGTTGATAATGCTTGCCGACGCGTAACCGCCGGCCTTGATTCGCGCATCAACCGATTCATGCACCAGCAGGGCATTTGGCAATACTCTGGGGTAAGGCTGGCGAAACGGCGGCATGGCGCCAATGACCAGCTTGCGCCTGCCTTTGCTCCATACCAGCCGCGGCACCCATTCGGCGACCCGCCAGGCATGGTTCATCGAGTCATGGGAATTTGCCAGAGGATCCGGTGCCACGCCGGCCAACGGGTTCAATTGTGCCTGACAAGCCTGGGCGTCCAGTGCCAAACCTGCCGCACCGGCCTGGGCAAACATCCAGCGCAAGGCCACCAGGGCCAGCGGTGATTCGGCAACCGCATAGCCACCACCGACATCACAGTGCACGCCACGAAAAAACACCTCTTTGACATCGGTCGAGTCCGTCGGCTTGGCCCGCCACAAGTGCTGGCGAAAGAAACAACGCCGCTCATCGAGCGACACGGCATGGCGCACCTTCAGCACACTCGGGTTACTGGCGGTATAGGGAATACTGACCGGGTCATAAATCCAGCCCAGGGATTTCACCGTGTCGAACAGGCCAAGAAAGGTGATGTCGAGGTCGCGGCCGAACGTTTCCTTGAACTGGCGCTGCAAGGCAAAATCAGGCTCGTTGTTCTTGTCCTTGTCACGGGCCAGGAGCATGGACCAGGCATAATCGAAAAGATGGGTCTGATGGGCCGCTACCAGCCCCAACCCATGCACCAGTGCGGCAAGCGCCCTGGCCGCGTAAGCACCTCGCGAGAAGCCGAACACGAACACCTGGTCGCCCGGCTGGTATTGCTCGGCGAGAAAACGGTACGCACCCTCGACATTGCGTTTGAGCCCCCAGCCGAAGGCCAGGCCAAAGATCCGCGCCGGAAGCTTCTGCCATTCGAACAGGGTTTCCTTGAGGCCGAACGTACCGACGCCCTGGTCATAGTAAGACAGGACTTGCTGCGGGTCAGGGTTGAGCGCCCGCACAAGGCGCAGAATGTGCGTCGGTTGCTGGCTGAAGCGGTTGTTAGTCCCATCCAGGCATATCACGAGTTGCCGCGCCATGTGCAAAATCTCCTGTGCTGACGCCTCGACTATAGGCCAATGATGCTTCATCGCCATCACCGCCGTTCCAGCAGCTATAGTCAGGTGATTGTGCACAGCAGTAATACCCTCCTCACTGGAGCCTAACCCGATGATCAGGATCGAACGCGGGCCAATGCCAGAGGTGTTTTCTTCAGCGGCGTTTACCAGGCTACGCAGTGATGCCGAGGCGTTCTACCAACAGCCTGCGGCGAAAAGGGCTCAGGCGCGCTTTGGCTTCCAACGCATCGCCGCACGCCTGCACCCGGATATTCGTCTGCTCTGGAGCGAGCGCCAGGTCAACAAGTGCGCGTATTGCGAGCAGTTGGTCAGCCGCCCGGAAATCGAGCTGTTCAGGCCGCGCTACGGCAGCACTGACTTCAGTGGCGGCGTGTCCGATGACCACTATTGGTGGTTGGCGTTCGAGTGGAGCAACTACCTGCCCAGTTGCGCTGAATGCAACGCACTCAAAGGGCCGCGCTTCCCGGTGCAAGGGCCACGGGCCAGAGTCGGTGCAATCGGTGAAGCCCTGCGCCAGGAACAGAACCTGCTGCTCGATCCCGCTGAAGATGACCTTGATGGGGTGTTCCTGTTCCTCAGCGATGGCAAGATCACCAGCGAAACCGAACGCGGTCAGGCCACCATCGACGTGCTGGGGCTTAACCGCAGCAACCTGATCAAGGCCAGGTCGGATGACCTGCGCAATCTCGAACATCTGCAAGCGCTGATGAAGAACAGGCGCCCCGACAAAAAGAGCCTGGAGTACCTGGCTCAAATGGTCAGGCCGCAGAGCCCGTTCTGCGCCATGCGCCGCCAGTTTGTCCGGGCCTGGGCGGAGAAAGTGGTCGCGCAGTTCCCCAGCAGCCATAAGCGCATGGCTGCCTTCCTCAGCTTCAACACCGCGCTGGGTGCCTCAAGCAGCGCGAGTAACAGCAAGACGCTGCGCGATGCCTCCAGAAACCTGACACAAAGAACCAAGGAGCTGGAGTCATTCTCGATCGAGCAATCGCAGCCGCCAGAACAACTGTATCGGATGTCCCAGTACATCGAGCGCGTGGAGTTCAGGCATGTCCGCGCGGTTGACCACCTGCAACTCGAGCCCTCGTTCAGCGATGGCAAGGTCGGCTCCTGGTACATGCTGCTCGGTGAGAACGGCACGGGCAAGAGCACCTTGCTCCAGGCACTGGCGTGCGCGCTGATTGGCCAGAGCGGTGTCGAACGGTTGGGCGTACAGGCCACCGACCTGCTGCAAAAAGGCGCGGCCCGCGGCGAAGTCAGGGTCGAGTTGTCCGGCATGTCGGAACCTATCGTCATGACCCTGACCCGGCGTGGCAATAAAATCAGCATCAAGCCAGCGGAGCCCAAAGTCATGGTACTGGCTTATGGCGCGACTCGTTTGATGGGTAAACCACAGCCAACCGACCCGTCTGCTGCTGCCCGAAGCAAAGTGGAAAACCTGTTCGACCCGACACGTTTCCTCGACAACGGACTACCCTGGCTCAACACCGCCAGTTCGGCAGAATTCAATCGCTTCGCCCGCTCACTGGCGTCGTTGCTGCCCAGCGCCGACGGCGTCGAACTGGTTCGCCGCAACCATCAGATCATCGTCAAGAGCCCCTCCGGGCAAGATACCCTGACCGCTGTCAGCAGTGGCTACCAGGCCGTGCTGGCGTTGGCCATGGACATCATGAGCATCATGCGCCTGGGCTGGCAGGATATGTCCTCGGCTGAAGGCATTGTGCTGATCGACGAAGTCGACGCCCATTTGCATCCGCGCTGGCGAATGCGCATTGTGCAGCGCCTGCGCGAGGTATTTCCGCGGGTCCAGTTCATTGCCACCAGCCATGAACCCCTCACCCTCAGGGGACTGGACAGCAGTGAAATCGCCGTACTGACCCGCACGCTCGACGGCCCGGTCACGGCCATGACCACAAAGAACACTGAACTGCCCTCCCCGCGCTTCATGCGCGTCGATCAACTGCTGGCTTCAGAGTACTTCGGCCTGCATTCGACCGAGGACGTGGAGATCGACCGCCTGTTCGAGGAGTACTACCGCCTGCTGGCCATGGAACAACGCAGCCCTGGCCAGCAGGATCGCCTGCAGGCCGTCAGCGAGCAGTTGCGCGGCAATAACAAGATGGGCCTGACGCCACGGGAGCACATGGTTTATGAAGCGGCCGACAGGTTCCTGGCCGAGCGCATGGCTAGCGCCCGCGAGCTGCCGGCGGAGGATGAGCATGACGCGCTCATCGAACTCAAGAGCCTGTGGGCGGAAATCCAGCTTGAACCCGCCCAGCCTGTGGCGCACGACGGGAAAGGGCCTGAATCATGATCAGGGTACAACGCGGCGCCGCTCCGAGCGTGCTCGATGGGGCGCAGTCAGCCGGCCAGGACGAGACCCTGCGCGCGATCGCGCATATCGTCAATGCCACGCCTGGAACCCCGCCGCCGCCCTTCGAGTTCAGCGTCTACAAAGACCCGGAAATCGTCGAAGCCCTGCGCGTACTGTTCCACAAGAAATGTGCTTACTGCGAATTCAATTACGCCGCCGGTGGACCGGAAGACATCGAGCACTTTCGCCCCAAAGGCGCAGTGGTGATCAATGGCAAGATGAGCAAACCCGGCTACTACTGGCTCGCCGCCGACTGGGACAACCTGCTACCGTCGTGCATCGATTGCAACCGTAAACGCGGCAAGACCTTCGCCGATGACAGCACGGGCATGTCTGGCAAAGCCAATCTGTTCCCTGTGGTCAATGAGATGTTGCGCTGGCGCGACCACGCCGCGCAAAAAAATGAAATAGAGCTGCTGCTCAATCCTTGCGTGGATGACCCCGAGCAGCACCTGGAGTTTCTTGCCAAGGGCCTGGTCCGCCCCAGGACAATCCAGATAGATGCCAACCTGGTGCCCAGCCCGAAGGGGCAGGTCTCCATCGAAGTGTACGGATTACTGCGTCGCGACCTCGTCGAACAACGGCAGCTCAAGGAAAAACGCGTCAAGGCGGCACTGGAACGAGCGCTCAAAGCCATTGAGATGATGCGCCAGGCTGACAATCCGGCGCTCAAGCAAGATCTCAAGGAGCACGCCCGGCAATTGCTCGAAGATGCCAGAAGCCACCTGGCGCCAAATGAACCTTTTCTGGCCGTTGCCCGCACCATTTTCAAGAACTACGGACTCAATTGCTGATGACTGATAGAAAGGACCTCCACGCACGATTGCAAACGCCATCCTCCAGGCTTTCCAGGATTGGCCAGGGCACCTGGTACATGGGCGAAGACCCGGGCCGGCAGCACGCCGAAGTCGCCGCCTTGCAGCACGGCATCGAACTGGGCCTGAGCCTGATCGATACCGCCGAGATGTACGCCGAAGGTGGCGCGGAAAAGGTTGTCGGCAAGGCCATTGCCGGGCGTCGCGACCAGGTGTTTCTGGTCAGCAAGGTGTACCCGCACAACGCCAGCCTCAAAGGCATTCCGGCAGCTTGCGAACGTAGCTTGCAACGCCTTGGCACCGAGCATATCGACCTGTACCTGCTGCACTGGCGCGGCCAGTACCCGCTGGCCGAAACCGTCGAAGCCTTCGAGCGCTTGCGTGCCGAGGGCAAGATCGGCCGTTGGGGTGTATCCAACTTCGATGTCGACGACCTGCGCGAGCTGTATCAGGTGAGCCGCGATTGCGCCGTCAACCAGGTGCTGTACAACCCGTCCCAGCGCGGCATCGAATACGACTTGCTGCCCTGGAGCCACAAGCGCCAGCTGCCGACCATGGCCTACTGCCCGCTGGCCCAGGCCGGGCGCTTGCTCAAGCACCCGACCCTGGCCGAGATTGCCGAGCGCCATGGCGCGACGCCGGCGCAGGTGAGCCTGGCCTGGGTGATTCGCCAGGACGACGTGATCGCCATTCCCAAGGCGGTAGACCTTGAGCATGTGCGCCTGAATGCGGCGGCGGCCAACCTGGTGCTCAGCAGTGAAGACTTGCGGGCGATTGACCGGGCCTTTGCGCCGCCGACGCGCAAGCAGCATCTGTCGATGGTTTAAGGCGTTTCTGAGGGCCTCATCGCTGGCAAGCCAGCTCCCACAAGGGCGGCGCACACCGATCCCCTGTGGGAGCCGGCGTTGCCGGCGATGGGCTGCGTAGCAGCCCCAATCAATGGAAATCCCGGCTCCGCACATCCAGCCCCTGCAACAGCGGGCTCAGATCCTCCAGGCGCTGGGCAATCAGGTGCCGCACCCCGCTCTCGCACTCCAGCCGCCCAGTCACCCGCAGCAGTTGCGAGCCCACCAGCACCCGGCGCTGACGCTCGGCCAGGTCGCGCCAGACCACTACGTTGACGTTGCCGAACTCGTCTTCAAGGGTGACGAAAGTCACCCCGCTGGCCGTCCCCGGCCGCTGACGCCCGGTCACCAGCCCCGCCACGCTGACCCGGTCGCCGTGCCCGGCCTGCTCCAGCGCCTGCGCACTGCGGCAACCCAGGGCATTGAGGCGGCGGCGCAGCAAGGTCAGCGGATGCGGGCCGAGGGTGGTGCCGACGCTGGCGTAGTCGGCGAACATGTCCTCGCTCAGCGACGGCTGCGGTAAATCCACCGGCTCTTCCAGCGGGGCCTCGATGCCGGCGAACAACGGCAACTGCGCCTGCACCGCCGCCACGCTCCAGCGCGCCCGGTAGCGGTCGCTGGCCAGGCCACGCAAGGCCCCGGCATCGGCCAACAACTCACGGCCACGGGCATCCAGGCGCGCCCGCTCGCACAGGTCGCTGACATCACGCCAGCCGCGCTCGGCCCGGGCCTGTTCGATACGCTGGGCATCCTGCTGACGAAAGCCGCGCACCTGGCGCAGGCCCAGGCGAATGGCCAGGGCCTGCCCTGCCCCCGGCTCCAGGCTGCAGTCCCAGTCGCTGTGGCAGACATCCACCGGACGGATCTCGATACGGTGGCGGCGGGCGTCCTGCAAAATCTGGTCGGGGCTGTAGAAGCCCATGGGCCAGCTGTTGATCAACGCGCAAGCAAAGATCGCCGGCTCATGACACTTGAGCCAGCAACTGGCGTAGGTCAGCAAGGCGAAGCTGGCGGCGTGGGATTCAGGAAAACCATAACTGCCAAAGCCCTTGATCTGCTCGAAGATGCGTTCGGCAAATGCTGCGCTGTAGCCGTTGTCGAGCATGCCCCGGGTCAGCCGTTCGCGGTGCGGCTCCAGGCCGCCGTGGCGCTTCCAGGCGGCCATGGCCCGGCGCAACTGGTCGGCCTCGCCCGCCGAGTAACCGCCGGCAACCATGGCCAGTTCCATCACCTGTTCCTGAAACAGCGGCACACCGAGGGTGCGTTCGAAGACCTGCTTCAGCGCCTCGGACGGATAGCTCACCGGCTCAAGCCCCTGGCGCCTGCGCAGGTAGGGGTGAACCATGTCGCCCTGGATCGGCCCGGGGCGGACGATAGCCACCTCGATCACCAGGTCGTAGAAGTTCTTCGGCTTGAGCCGCGGCAGCATGGCCATCTGCGCCCGCGACTCGATCTGGAACACGCCGACGGTGTCGGCGCGGCCGATCATGTCGTAGGTCGCCGTGCAGTCGGCCGGGATGCTTGCCAGGGTCAGCTCGCGGCCGCGATGGCGATACAGCAGGTCGAAACAACGGCGCAAGGCGCTGAGCATGCCCAGGGCAAGGATATCGACCTTGAGCAGGCCGACCAGGTCGAGGTCGTCCTTGTCCCACTGGATCACCGTGCGCTCGTCCATGGCGGCGTTTTCCACCGGCACCAGGCTGTCCAGCGGCTGTTCGGAAATCACGAAGCCACCCGGGTGCTGGGACAGGTGGCGGGGAAAACCGATCAGTTCGCCGGTCAACGCCAGCACCCGGCGCAGCCACGGGCTGTCGGGGTCGAAACCGGCTTCGCGCAGTAGCTCGGGTGGTGGCAGGCGGTCGCTCCAGCGCCCGCAGCAATCAGCCAGGGCGTTGATCTGCTGCACCGGCAAACCCAGCACCCGGGCGATATCGCGCACCGCACCGGCGGCGTGATAGGTGCTGGCCACTGCGGTGAGTGCCGCGCGGTGACGGCCATAGCGGCGGAACACGTACTGCAGCACCTCTTCGCGGCGATCGTGTTCGAAGTCGACGTCGATGTCCGGCGGCTCGTCGCGCTCGCGGGACAAAAAGCGCTCGAACAGCAGGTGGCTTTTCATCGGGTCGAGCTCGGTGATGCCGAGCACGAAGCACACCACCGAGTTGGCCGCCGAGCCACGCCCCTGACAGAGAATGCCCTGGCCCCGGGCAAAGTTGACGATGTCGTGAACGGTAAGGAAGTAGCTTTCGTAGTTGAGCTCGGCAATCAGTTCCAGCTCATGCTCCAGGGACTGGCGAGCCTTGTCGCCGATACCTTCGGGCCAACGCCAGCACTGGCCCTGCTCGCACAGATGACGCAGCCAGGCGCTGGCCGTCTGGCCTTCAGGCACCAGTTCGCGGGGGTACTGATAGCGCAACTGGCCAAGGTCGAAACGGCAACGCGCGGCAATGCGCAGGCTTTCCTCAAGCAATGCCGGCGGATACAGCTCGGCCAGTTGCGCCAGCGGGCGCAGGTGCCGCTCGCCATTGGCGAACAGGCGCTGCCCGGCCTCGGCAACGCTGCAGTGATGGCGGATGGCAGTCATGCTGTCCTGCAGGGCGCGGCGGCCGCGGGCATGCATGTGCACATCGCCGCTGGCCACCGCGGCGATGCCGAGGCTGTCGGCCAGGGCCAGCAGTTGTTGCAGGCGCCGCGGGTCATCCGGGCCACGGTGCAGCTCGACCGCCAGCCATAGCCGCTCGGCGAACACCTCGCGCAACCAGCGGCCGGTGGCCAGGTCATGCTCGGCGCCGTCCGGCACCCATAGCGCCAACAGGCCTTCCAGGGGTTTGTCGAAATCTTCGCGCAGCAACTGGTACTCGCCCTTCTTCGCCCGTCGCCGGCCGAGGGTGATGAGCTTGCACAGGTGCTGGTAACCCGTGAGGTTCTCCGCCAGCAGCACCAGCTTGGGGCCGTCGTGCAGGCGCACTTCGCTGCCGACGATCAGCGCCAGGTCCGCCGCCCTGGCCGCCTGCCAGGCGCGGACGATACCGGCCAGGGTGCACTCGTCGGTGATCGCCAGGGCCTGGTAGCCATGCTGGCGGGCACGCTGGAACAGCTCCTGGGCACTGGAGGCGCCACGCTGGAAACTGAAGTTGGACAGGCAATGCAGTTCGGCGTAACCCGGCGTGTTCATGCGAACCAGCCCTGCAGCCACAACGGGCCGTCTTCACCGAGGGTGCGGTAGGCCCAGCCCTGCAAACCGCTGGCGGTGCGCACCCGGTAGTAGTCACGGCGCACATCGCCGCCGTCCCACCAGCCGGACTCGATGCGCTCGGCGCCGGTCAGCAGGTGCACGCCAGTCCCCGGCAAGGCCTGGGGCTCGACCAGCAACCAGCCCGGGCGCGGCGCACTCGACAATGGCGGCGCCTGACGCGGCCCGTTACCGCTGTGCCAGGCGCATTCCGGGCGGTGATCGGCCTGGGCCGTGAGACCGCGCACCGCCTCGTCGCCAAGCCGTGCGCGCAGGCGTTCGCGCAGTTGCTCCCAGGGCTGGTTCTGCTGTGGGCGCGGGTCGAACAGCTCGGTGCGTTGTGGCACAAACGCCGGCAGGTCTTCGGCCAGCAGGCGCAGGTTGCGCACCGGTGCGGCAATCTGCAGTTGCTCAAGGCGGCCACGGGCCAGCTCGAACAGCATCGACGGGTCACGCTCGGCCGCCAGCAGGCCGACCGGCACGCAGGTGTCGGGCCCTTCGCCATGCTCCAGGTGCAGGGCAAAGCGCTGCACGCCGCTGTCACGCCCGGCAAGGAAAGCGGCAAGGTCGTTGATCAGCCGGCGCAGGGGGAACAGCAAGGCCTGATGGGATTCGACATCGAAGTTCAGTTCCAGGCGCGCATCGAAGCGGTCCGGCGGCAAATAGAATTCCAGGGCCATGGGTCGCCGCCCGAGCAGGCGGTCCAGGTGCAGTTGCACCGGTGCGGCAAAGCGCCGGGCCAGGGCGTCACGAGGCAAGGCCAGGACCTGGCCGAGCTGGCGCAGGCCCATGCGCGCAAAGGCGCTGGCGGCCTCGGCGGGCAGGCCGACACGGTCGATGGGCATCTGCTCCAGCGCCACGCGGGTTTGCTGCGGGCACTCCAGGGCCAGGCCATCGTGAACATTGGCGAGCATGCGCGCCGCCACCGGGTTGCTGGCCAGGACAATACGGTGACGAAAACCCAGGGCCCTCAGCTCGGCACGCAGCCGCGCTTCAAAGGCTGGCCAGGGCCCGAACAGGCCGAGGCTGGATTCGACTTCGAGCAACAGCACCCGCGGGTAATGCAGGCTGACCTGGGAGCTGAAGCGGTAGGCCCAGGCGGCCAAAAATTGCTGCCACTGCTCGATGGCTGCCGGGTCGTGCTCGACGCAGGTAAAACTGCCGGCCAGGGCCTGGGCGGTGGTCAGCGACTGTCCGGCGCGCAGGCCCAAGGCGGCCGCCGGTGGATTGACCGCCTGCAAGACCCGGCGCTGGGCCGGGCCGCTGAGCAGCACCAGCGGCGTGTCGACGTCGTCGCGAGCACGCAGCACGGCATCGAGTGCCAGCTGCGGCAGCAGGATACAGGCCCAGAGCATGATCCATCAGCCTCGCCCGGGACAGGCAATGGGCGTGGCCGGGGCCAGGCCGCCCCGGCACTTGAGCACCCGCCATTGGGCCGGCTGGGCATCGACGGCAATGCGCAGTGCCGCCGGCGACGGGTTGAGCGCGGCCTGTTGCGGGCGACAGGCAAAGGCCAGGGTCTGGCCGCTTTCGGCAGCGACCTGCAAGCGGCGCAAGGCGCGATCATCCGCTTTATGCGGCCAGCACAGCACGGCGCCGCAACTGCCCGAGCGCAAACACTGCTCGGCGGCCCAGAGCACCTCGCTTGGCCCCGCCTGGACCACCGCCAACCACTGCAGATCGACCCCTGCCGCCTGCCAGGCCGGTGGGTAGGGAATGAACGGCGGGGCAATCAGCACCACCCGCTCGCCGGCCTGGGTCAGGCGCGCCAGGCTGGGCCACAGCAGTTGCAGCTCGCCACAGCCTTCTGCCGCCAGCAGCAGTTCGGTCAGTGCCCCGGCCGGCCAGCCGCCACCGGGCAGTGCCGCATCCAGGGCAGCATGACCGGTGGGCTGCAGGCCCTGGGGCAAGGCCTGCGGCCGGCCCTTCCAGACCCGTTGCTGGTCGAGCAGGCCGTCGAGGCTGACCACCGCGCCCATCAGCCGCGCCTCACCAGGCCGCAGAACACCCCTTCGATGACGAAGTCGTGCTCCGGGCCAACCTCGATGGGGGCATACGCCGGGTTGCGCGGCAGCAGACGGTAATGCCCGCCGGCGCGTTCGAAGCGCTTGATGGTCACCTCGCCGTCCAGGCGCGCGACGATGATCTGCCCGTCACGGGCGTCGGCCTGCTGCTTGATGCCGACCAGGTCGCCATCGAGGATGCCGTCGTCGATCATCGAGTCGCCCCGCACCTTGAGCAGGTAGTCCGGGGAGCGGCTGAACAAGTGTGCGTCGAGCATCAGCTGTTCGTGGATATCCACGTCCGGGCCGATCGGCCGGCCGGCGGCGACCTGGCCGAGCACGGGGATCTCCAGCACCTCGGGGCGGCGCAAGGCGCCGGCCAGGCGAATGCCACGGGCCTGGTTGGGGGTGACCTCGATGAAGCCGGCTTCGGTCAGCGCCTGGATATGCTTACGCGCGACACTGCGCGAGGCAAAACCGAAAGCCGTGGCGATATCGGCCAGGCTCGGCGGCTGGGCCTGATCGGCGATGCGCTGACGAATGAAGTCGAGGATAGCGCGGCGTTTGGGCGATAGTTTATTCATGGAGTACATTTGTACTCTTTTCCTACGCATCTGGCCAGCCCCGCTGATCCGGTTATCATGCTCGGCCACCGCAGCGGAAGCCGACCATGCTTGATGCCCTGTTGTTCGACCTCGACGGTACCCTGACCGATACCGACAAACTCCACCTGCTGGCCATGCAACAGCTGTTGCTCGAAGAAGGCCGGGTGTTCACCGAAGCGGAGTTCGATGCCCACGTCAGCGGCCGGGCCAATGCCGACTTGTGCCGCTATCTGTTCCCTGACCGGCCGGTGAGCGAGCACCAGCAGTTTGCCGACCGCAAGGAGGCGCGCTTTCGCGCCCTGTCGCCCACCTTGCAGCCTACCGCCGGCCTGCTGCGCCTGCTCGAGCATGCCGAGCGCCAGCGCATCGGCGTTGCCGTGGTCACCAACGCGCCGCGGGCCAACGCCGTGCACATGCTCGGCGCCATGGGCCTGAATGAACGCTTTGAACATGTACTGGTGGCCGAAGAACTGGCCCGGGCCAAGCCCGACCCGCTGCCCTACCTCACCGGCCTTGAGCGCCTGCAGGCGCGGGCGGCACAGTCGCTGGCGTTCGAGGACTCGGTGCCGGGGGTGAAGGCGGCCAGTGGCGCGGGGATCTTCACCGTCGGGCTGTCGACCAGCCAGCGGCCCGAGGCCTTGCTTGAGGCCGGTGCGCAACTGGTGGTGAAGGATTTCGAGGATGAGCGGCTGTGGGCGTTGATCGGGCGGATGTCTGGCTGAAGACCGCGGCGCGCCCATCGCTGGCAAGGCCAGCTCCCACAGGGTCCCGGTGCATACAGGTCTCTGTGGGAGCCGGCCTTGCCGGCGATAGCTTCACCACCGTTCATCAGCCCTGCACTCACCCCTGTCGAATCCCCCACCCGGCAATCGACCATGAGTACATCCCCCAGCGGAGCCGTACCCATGGACAACCATCAAAACCCCCAGGTGGTCTCGCGCAGCGAATGGCTCAGCGCCCGCCGCCAGCTGTTGCTGCATGAAAAGGCCCTGACCCACCAGCGCGATGAACTGAGCAAAGCCCGCCGCGCCCTGCCCTGGGTACGGGTCGAACAGGACTACCGCTTCGAAGGCCCCGAGGGCCGCCTGGACCTCGGCGACCTGTTCGCCGGCCGCAGCCAGTTGCTGGTCTACCACTTCATGTTCGGCGAAGGCTGGGAGGAAGGCTGCCCCGGCTGCTCGTTCCTGGCCGACCACTTCGACGGCGCCAACCTGCACCTGGCCCATCACGATGTGTCGCTGGTGGCGGTATCCCGTGCACCGTACGCCCAGTTCCAGGCGTTCAGGCAACGCATGGGCTGGAAGTTTCCCTGGGTCTCGTCCCATGCCAGCAGTTTCAACCAGGACTTCGGCGTCGGCGGCAAGGGCAGCGATCAGTACAACTATGAACCCTACGCGGGCGAGGAAACCGAGCTGCCGGGCCTTAGCGTGTTCTACCGCGACGCCGACGGCACGCTGTTTCACACCTACTCAAGCTTTGCCCGGGGCCTGGACATCCTGGTCGGCACCTACAACTTCCTCGACCTGATGCCCAAGGGCCGCAACGAGGAAGGCACCATGGACTGGGTGCGCCACCACGACCGTTATGAAGGTGCCGCCCAACCACCCCACTGCTGCCATGAATAGCTGGGGTACCTAGTATTTTTGTCAGTAGTCAACACGCCCTGTCGGTGCTCGAATGCACCGAGACCTGTCGACCGACAGGCACCACCCCGGAGGCAGGGCGTATGGAACGGTACTACGATCACACCAATTTCGAGAGCAACGATGCCCCTTGGAACGACTGGGAAAAGCAGCAGTACGGTCAAGCTCTGGTAGTGACCAGCGATGCAACCGGCAGCTTCGCAGGATTCAGCAACTTCCGTGGCAGCCTGCAAGGCGATGTACTGGGCAAGACCCTGACCGGACTGACACCAAGCTGCGAATACCGGGTCTCGCTGCGAGCCAGGCGCAACCGCCAGAGTGAGCAGACCCCTGCCCTGAGCTTTGCCCTGGACGGAGTACCCCTCGCCGACAGCCACACGGTGATCGAACCCTACTGGCGTACCCTGTGCTGGTACTTCCGGGCAACCGCGTCCAGCCATCGGCTCACCCTGGTCGCCCATGACGACCAGCCATCCGGAGGTGACGATGGCGCAGATTTCAGCTTCGACGACATCTGGATACGGCCGCTGGTGACCACGGAGCAGTTCGACGGACAGCCCGATCAATTGATCGGGCTGGGCCAGTGTCTACAACTGCCCACCCTGACGATCACACCAACATCGGGCCCCGACACTATCAGGACCGGAATCGTCACTACGGCGCCCATCCCCGGTATGCGTGAAGGCCCGGCCATCGTCCTGCAGCGCAGCCCGTCCCATCAAATTCCTCAACGTGTCCGGGTCGACCTGGGCATACCCTGCGAGTCACTCAAGTTCATCTGGACCATGCCGTACACACAAGGCGTGATCCAGTACTTCAACGCCCAGGACCAGCTGCTGCAAACTCGAAACTACAACAGCAGCCATGCCACCGTCCATGAAGTCGACTACCATGCCCCGGCTGAAAACAACATTGCCTGGCTTGAGCTTACTTCAGGCTCTGAATCGTACCTGGATTTTTTTACCTTCTCGCAAGTGCCCAGGCAGGACCGCCCGCCCCTGTTTGTCGACCACAGCGATTTCGAACACCATCCGCAAACAGACCCCTGGAATGGCTGGCGCAAAGGCCCCAACGGCCAGGCGCTGGTATTGACCGACGACCAGCAAGACAACTTCGCGCAATTCGAGAATTTCCAAGGCAGCCTGCTGGGCGTGGTGCTTGGCAAAAACATTCAGCGGCTGGTTCCCGGCACCGATTACAGCCTGTCGATGCGGGTGCGGCGCGCAGGCCAGAGCTCGAAAACCCCGACGCTTTCCTTTGATCTTGACCATGCGCCTATCGATGGCAGCTTTGCCGTGACCGACAGCCAATGGCAGAGGCTACACTGGCATTTCACCGCCAGTAAGGAAACCCACCGTCTCGAGCTGATCGCGCGCGACGATATCGGTAACGGCAACGACCAGGGTGCGGACTTCTGCTTCGACGACATTCGTATTCAGCCCGCTGTTGTCAGCGAGACGTTCGACGATGTTGAACTGCAGCTCATTGAAGCAGGACAGACCATTACCCTGCCCACGTTAAGTTTTACCCTGCTGCCCGGGTCCCCACGCCAAGCCGGAACCATCGTGCACTCCAGCAATGAAGTGCCCGACATGATGGAGGGCGGCGCCCTGGTGCTGTACAGCGCGCAGATGGTCCCGGCCCGCGAGCCACAGCGAATCCACATCGATCTGTTTGGGAGCTATTCGAGCGTTCGCTTTGCCTGGACCTGGCACGACAACTCCGGGTATGTGGCGTTCTATGACGACCGCGGGGAACTGCTCGAGCAACGCAATACATTGCCGCCAGAAGGCAAGCACCTGTGGGTGGAATACAGCGCGCCTGCCAACCGCCTGGTCTCGCGCATCGAGCTGCATGCGCACAAGCAATCGCTACTCGATTTCTTTACCCTGAGGAGCGAGTGACCTACGCCGGGCTGTAACCCTGCAAGGCTTTCCCCTAAAGTGTCGCGCAGACGTCTACGCGCCACTGTACAGGTTTGCCTTGCATGATCATCCAGCCGCAAAAACCCTCCATCCGCGTCCTGCTGTTCTCGCTCAAGGGCTCGATCATCCCGGCGATCTGGCGCAAGGTGCTGTACACCGTGTTGATCAGCTCGGCGGTGGTGGCCACCCACGGCACCCTGTTCGAGTACAAGGTAATCCTCACCGCCACACCCTTCACCCTCTGGGGCCTGACCCTGGCGATCTTCCTCGGCTTTCGCAACACCGTGGCCTACCAGCGCTTCTGGGAAGCGCGCACGCTGTGGGGCGAGCTGCTGATCGTCAGCCGCAACCTGACCCGCCAGACCCTGAGCCTGCTGCCCGACCTCGACGCCAGCCAGCGCCGCGCCCTGCTCGACCCGCTGATCGCCTTCGCCTACGTGCTGCGCGACCAGTTACGCGGCACCCCGGCCAGTGCCGACCGCCAGCGCCTGCTCGACACGTCTACACGCACTGCCCTGGCCACTAGCGACGCGCCCGCCAGCCGCCTGCTCGGCGTGCTCGGCCAGCGCTTCATGGCCCAGGCCCGCGACGCCGGTGCCGGCGAGGTGATCCAGGCCAACCTCGATCAGCAGTTGAACCGACTGTCTTACGTGCTGGGCGGCTGCGAGCGGATCAAGAACACGCCCATCCCCTACCCCTACATCCTCATGTTGCACCGCATCGTCCACGTCTACTGCTTTTTGCTGCCGTTCTGCCTGGTCGACAGCATCGGTTGGTTCACGCCCTTTGCCGTGTGCGTGCTGGCCTACACCTTCTTCGGCCTGGATGCCCTGGGCGACCAGATTGCCGACCCGTTCGACACCCAGCCCAACGACCTGGCCCTGGATGCCATGTGCCGCAACCTGGAAATCGCCGTGCGCGAACTGGAAGGCGAAGCAGCACCGGCGCAATTGCAACCGGTCAAAGGAGTTCTGTTGTAAGCGTCGACGCTTCGCTGCGCGCGGCGTAACGCTGAGCCAGCACCGCACAGACCATCAACTGGATCTGGTGAAACAGCATCAGCGGCAGGATCATCGCGCCGATGCCACCGCCAACGAACAGCACCTGAGCCATCGGCACGCCGGTGGCCATGCTCTTTTTCGAACCGGCAAATAAAATGGTGATGCGGTCTTCGAGGTTGAAACCCAGCCAGCGCCCCAGCGCGCTGGTCAACCACAGCACCACGGCCAGCAGCAGGCAGCAGACCAGCGCCAGGCCCAGCAACCGCGACGGCGGTACCGCATGCCACAGGCCGCTGACCACCGCATCGCTGAAGGCGGTGTAGACCACCAGCAGGATCGAACCCTGGTCGACGCGCTTCAACCAGCGTGCATTGCGCGCTACCCAGGTGCCGATCCAGCGCCGCACCAGTTGCCCGGCCACGAACGGCACCAGCAGTTGCGCAACGATCTTCAGCACTGCATCCAGGCTCGAGCCGCTGTCACCTTCGACGCCCATCAGCAGCACCACCAGCAACGGCGTCAGTACGATGCCCAGCAGGCTCGACGCGGCCGCGCTGCAGATCGCCGCCGGCACGTTGCCGCGGGCCAGCGAGGTAAAGGCGATGGCCGACTGCACCGTGGCCGGCAAGGCACACAGGTACAGCACGCCCAGGTACAGTTCATCGCCCACCAGCGGCAGGAACAACGGCTTGAACAACATGCCCAGCAACGGGAACATCACGAAGGTGCAGGCAAATACCAGCAGGTGCAGGCGCCAATGCCCGGCACCGGCGGCGACCGCCTCGCGCGACAACTTGGCGCCATGCAAAAAGAACAGCAGGCCGATGGCGAGGTTGGTCAGCCCGCCGAACACCACGGCGCCACTGCCTTCGCAAGGCAACAGGGTGGCAATGAGGATGACCCCGAGCAACGCCAGGGTGAAATTGTCGAACAGCATCCGCAGGTACTTCATGGCCGCTCCCGGCTTGTTATTGTGGCGTTGCAGACGTTAAGGTCTTTGCCCGACTTTCACTAACGCCAGCGCCCCGCCAGTGTCGCCAAAAGGACAACACCCCGCAGTCACCCCGCAGTCACTGGAGCAGCTGACCGCACTGCCACGCCCGGTATATGGCCATGTACAGGCGCTGCCCAACGTGGTGCTCGGCTACCGCCACACGCACCCTTGGGGACAGTTGTCCTACGCCATTCGCGGCGTACTGGAGGTGCACACCGACCTGGGTTTCTATCTGGTGCCGCCGCAGCGGGCGGTGTGGGTACCGGCGCAGGTGCAGCACCGGGTCAGTTGTGCCGACAGCACCTGCCTGCGCAGCCTTTACCTGGAAACAGCGCCGCCGAGCTGGAGCGACCCGCAATGCCGGGTCATCGCGGTCGACCCATTGTTGCGCGAGCTGATCCGCACCTTCAGCGAACTGCCGGTGGAGTACGACAGCGATGGCCCTGACGGGCGCCTGGTGCAGGTGTTGCTCGACCAGCTGGACAGCGCCGAACAGCAGCAGTTGATGCTGCCCCTGCCGCTCGACCGTGACCTGCGCGCACTGTGCAGCCACCTGCAGGCGCAACCCGACTCGCCTACCGGGCTGGCCGACTGGGCGCGGCAAGCAGGCGTTTCGGAGAAAACCCTGAGCCGCCGTTTTCAACGTGAAACCGGCCTGAGCTTTCGCCTCTGGCGCCAGCGCATGCGCCTGCTCAGCGCCCTGCCTGCCCTTGAGCGCGGCGAGCGGGTCACCGACGTGGCCCTGGCCTGCGGCTATGAGTCGCTATCAGCGTTTATCGCCGCCTTCGGCAAGCAGTTCGGCTTGCCACCGGGTGAGTTCTTTCGCGCGCGAACCGGCAGCGATCAGTAAGCGCCTGCACGTCGAAATCGCCTGGCCAGCCTGATACCCTTGCGCCTATCCGTTTTGCCTCTTGCCAGAAAAGGAGTTCCCATGGCAACGCTCACCGTCCGCGACGAGTCGGTCTCGGGCGAAGTCTTCGATGATTTCGCCCTGCACTTTGCCACCGACACCATCACCGTGCGCCAGTTGATCCGCGAGCGGGTCCATCAGGAAGTCCAGCAGCGCAACCATGAAACCGACCACAGCCGGCGCCAGCGCCTGGTCACCCCCGAGTCGCTGGAAGCCACGCTCAATGGCGAGCGCCCGATTGAGCGCCCGAGTATCGACTGGCGCAAGCAGGTCGACATCGCCTGCGACGCCTTCGAGCGCAACGGCTTTTTCATCCTCCTCGACGAGCGTCAGGCCGAAAGCCTCGACGAAGTCCTGACCATCCGTCACGACAGCGTGGTCAATTTCATCAAACTGACCCCACTGGTAGGAGGCTGAACCATGGCACTCGAACAACTTCAGGCGTTTCGCCATGACCGCCCGCAATCCGAGCTGGGCCCGGTCGAACACATCGGCCCGGACGGCTACCCGCTGCTGGCCGGCTCCGAACTGCGCCACGAACATGAGTTGATCAGCGAACTGCTGCCGCTGGTGCAGAAGATCCATGGCCGCCCCGATGCCATGGTCTTTGCCTTGAGCAAACTGCCGGCGATCATGGCCCTGGATGCCGACCCGGCGTTTCGTACGCGCCTGGTCCTGGCCCTGATCGAACGGGTGGTGGCCTACAACGGTGAGCTGAGCACGGCCAGTGCCGGCCATGCCTTTTCGCACATCTTCGACTATGGCGTGCTACCGGCGCTGATGACCTGGCTGATGGAAAACGGCGCCGACGTCGGCCAGTTGGCCGAGCCTGTGCTGCAGTGGTTCACCAGCTACCGCTTTGCCTATTACGGCACCCTGCCGACCCTGACCGTGACTGACTGGGTCATTGCGCAAAACTACCAACAAGTGCCCGACGACCTGCGCGACCTGCTGATCATGCTGCGCAGCCAGTGCGCTGACCTCGGTCACTACGGCAACTTCGGCGAACAGCTGATGGCCAAGCTCGACCCGCTGCTGGGCAACGGCGCCTGGCAGGTGCTGGCGCCGTGCGAACACTGGACCCAGCTGGCCCTCGAAGACCTCGAACAACTCAGCCCCGAGGGGCGCGAAGACTGGCTGGCACTGTTGCGTCAGGCCGCTGCGGCGACCTCGGCGCGGCCGTCGGCGAAATGGCTGAAGAACGCCCAGGCGCTGCTGCTCAAGGTCGGTGAAGCCTCGCTGCGGGAAGCACTGCTGCGCTGGTTTGCGCGGGTCGATGCCGGGCGCTGCGGTGCACTGCTCAACGTTGGCTGGGAAAGCAGCGATGACCGCGCGCGCATGCACGATGGCAATGCCACGGTGCTGCGCGGCCTGTTATGGATGAGCGCGCCGCTGGCCGACAGCGAACTGACCCGGGCCATCGCCCGCCTCGCGTTGAGCGCCTACCGCAAGGTGCGCGGCATCGGCCCGCGGGCGCCCAAGGTCGGCAACGCAGCGGTATTCGCCCTGTCGTCGATCCCCAGCAGCGAAGCCGTCGGGCAACTGGCCCTGCTCAAGGTGCGGGTCAAGTTCGGTACCGCGCAGAAGGAAATCGAAAAGGCCTTCACCAGCGCCGCCGAAGCCCTGCAGCTGCCGCGTGACCAGATCGAAGAGCTCGGCGTGCCGACCTACGGCCTGGAACAGGTCGGCCTGCGCCGCGAAAGCTTCGATGACGGCGCCTTTGTCGCCGAACTCAAAGTCGACGGCAAGAGCGCCAGCCTGAGCTGGTTCCGCGCCGACGGCACGCCGCAGAAATCGGTGCCGGCCAAGGTCAAGGCTGACTACAAGGAGGAGCTCAAGGAGCTGCAAGGTGCGGTCAAGGACATCGGCGCCATGCTCCCGGCCCAGGCCGAGCGCCTGGACAGCCTGTTCCTGCTGGAAAAGCACTGGGCGTTCGGCCAATGGCAGGAGCGCTACCTTGACCATCCGCTGATCGGCACCCTGGCGCGGCGGCTGATCTGGGTGATCAGCGAAAGCGGCCAGCAGCACGCCGTGGTGTTCAGCGAGGACCGCCTGCAAAGCCTCGAGGGCAACACCATCAGCCCTTCCAGCGACGCCCAAGTGCGCCTCTGGCACCCGATCGGCCGCCCGCTGGAAGAGATCCTCGCCTGGCGCGAGCGCATCGAAACGCTGCAGATCACCCAGCCGTTCAAGCAGGCCCACCGCGAGGTCTACCTGCTGACCGAAGCCGAGCGCAACACCGCCACCTATTCCAACCGCTTCGCTGCGCACATTCTGCGTCAGCACCAGTTCCACGCCCTGGCCGCCGCCCGCGGCTGGCGCAACAAACTGCGGCTGATGGTCGATGACACCTACCCGCCGGCCACCCGTGAACTGCCGGCCTGGGGCCTGCGCGCCGAGTTCTGGATCGAGGGCGTGGGCGACGACTACGGCGTCGACACCAACGAAGCCGGGGCCTTCCTGCGCCTGAGCACCGACCAGGTACGCTTCTACCCCATCGACGCCGCACAGCGTAGTGCCCATGCCGGTGGCGGCGGCTATGCCATGAACCGCTGGGACAACGCCGAAGACGCCGCGCCCTTGCCGCTGGAGCAGGTGCCGGCGCTGGTGCTCAGCGAAGTGATGCGCGATGTCGACCTGTTCGTCGGCGTCGCCTCGCTGGCCAACGACCCGCTGTGGGCCGACGGCGGGCCGGACGGCCGCTACCGCGATTACTGGCACAACCATTCGTTCGGCGAACTGGGCGCCACCGCACAAACGCGCAAGCAACTGCTGGAAAAACTGCTGCCGCGCATGACCCGCCTCAAGGACAAATGGGCCCTGCACGGGCGCTTCCTGGAAGTCACCGGCAAGCTGCGCAGCTACAAGATCCACCTGGGCTCGGGCAATATCCTGATGCTGCCCAACGATCAGTACCTGTGCATCGTCCCCGACGCCAAGGCGCGCCAACAGACCACGCCGCAGTACCTGCCGTTCGAGGGCGATGCCCTGCTGTCGATCATCCTCTCCAAGGCCATGTTGCTGATCGACGACGACAGGATCAGCGACCCGACCATCACCCGCCAGCTGGCCTTGAAGTAGATTGTCTGTGCGCCGCTGGCCCACCGGCGGCGCTTTATTCACCTGCCAAAGGATTGCCCGTGATCGCTCAACTACTGATCTGTGCCAGCGCTGCCATCGCCCTGCTCCTGGGCACTGTGCACCTGGTCTATACCTTCGCCAGCAACAAGTTCCAGCCGCGTGACCCGGCGCTGGGCGAACAGATGCAAAAAATCTCCCCGGTGATTTCCCGGCAGACGACGGTGTGGCGTGCCTGGGTGGGTTTCAATGCCAGCCATAGCCTGGGCGCCATGCTGTTCGGCCTGGTGTATGGCTACCTGGCCCTGGCAGCACCGCAGGCGTTGCTGCGTGACGGCTTTCTGCTGGGCCTGGGGGTTGTGTTCCTGGCGAGCATGGCGCTGCTGGCGCGGCGCTACTGGTTCAACATTCCCCTGATCGGCATCAGCCTTGCGCTGCTGCTGTTTGTTGGCGCCGTCATGCTTCAGGCCCTGCCGCTATGAGGCTGTTGCTGCTGGGTTTGATGCTGATCGGCACGGTTTGCGTGGCCGATGATGAAGACTATCCGGACCCGCTCTACGGCTTTGTGGTCGGGCCTTATGCACTGGTCGGCAAACAACCGGACAACGGCGCCACGTATTCGGGCCGGGCCACCCTGCGCTATCTGGACGGTCAACTGGTGCTGGCGAAGACCATCGACGGCAAGACCCGCACCGCCATCGGCCAGGTCGAGGTCGCGGCCATTGCCAAGGCCAAAGTGCTGCGCTTCACCTGGCCCGGGCACCGCTCGACCTGCCTGATCCACGGTGACCTGGACAACTACGCGCGCTTGACCTGTTACTGGCAGCGCGACGGCGTCGAGCACAAGGAGCCGGGGATGGAAAGCTACTTCCCGACCGCCACCTGGCCGGAGAATCGCCAATGACAACAGGCATTCAACGCCCGAGCGTGGTGGTGATCGGCGCCGGCATCATCGGTGCCTCGATTGCCTATCACTTGAGCAAGCACACGCAAGTCACGGTGATCGACAAGGGCCAGCCAGGCTTGGGGGTGACTTCCGGAGCCTTTGGCTGGATCAACGCCACAGCGCCGCAACCCGGCGAATTTGCCGAACTGCGCGGCCTGGCGATTACCGAGTATCACCGCCTGCAAAGCGAGCTGGGCACGGTGCCGATCAACTGGATCGGCGCGCTGTCGTTCAGCCAGGCGCCAGCACCGGTTGCCGGTGTCGAGCGGATCGGACCCGCTCGCGTTCAACAGCTTGAGCCGTATTTCAAAGCGCCGCCGCAGCAAGCGTTTTTCGCCCCGCAGGAAGGCTCCATTGACCCGGTAGCAATGACCCGCCTGCTGCTGGAACGCGCCCAGGCCAACGGCGCCAACGTCCTGAGCAATACGCAGGTGCTGGCGATTGAGTGCCGTGGCGGCGCCGTCGAGGCACTCGCCACGACTGGCGGGCAGATCGCCTGCGACCGCCTGGTAGTGGCGGCCGGCACCGAGTGCAAGGCCCTGTTGCAGCCCCTGGGCGTGGCGTTGCCGCTGCACCCGTCGCCGTCGATCCTGATCCGCCTGCGGGCACAAGAGCGGCTGGTGCACACGCTGATCGCCAGCAGCGAACTGGAAATCCGCCAACCGACGCCTGAGTTGATCCTGGCCGCCGAAGACTACCTCGACGCCGACGGCGAGGACGGCCCCGAAGCCATTGCCCAGCGGGCGCTGCACACCATTCGGGAAAGTTTGCACGGCGGTCAGGGGCTTGAACTGATCAGCACCGAGGTTGGCTTGCGGCCCATGCCGGATGACCGCATCCCCATCATTGGTACCTTGTCCGCGGTCAGCGGGCTGTACCTGGCGGTGATGCATTCGGGCGTCACCCTGGCGGCGGTGGTCGGCCGCCTGGTCGCGCAAGAGCTGATCGATGGCCAGCTTGCGCCCGAGCTGCACGGCTGCCGGCCGTCACGCTTCAGCCTGTAGCCGCCTTCACTAGCCAGGCTTTGAATGCCGTCATCGCCGGGCTTTCGGCCTTCGACTGCAGGCGCGTCAGCCAGTAACTGCCGGTGCTGATGCCCAGGGCAAACGGCTGGCGAATGGCATCGCTGGCCAGCAACCGTTCGAACATCAACGGCGGCGCCAGGGCCACCCCGGCGCCTTGCAGGGCCGCGTCCATCATCGCCAGCGACGAATCGAAGACCATGGTCCGCGAAGGCTGCACGGCGCCAGACAGCCCGGCAGCCTGGAACCATTCGGCCCATTCATCGCTGCGGTAGGAGCGCAACAGGGTTTGTTGCAGCAAGTCGGCGGGGGTGTGCAACTGCAGCGCAATCGACGGCACGCACAGTACCGACAGCGGCGCCTCCAGCAGCGGCTGCGCATCGATGCCATGCCAGGCGCCGGTACCGAAGCGAATGGCGTAATCCAGGCCTTCAGCGGCGACATCGACGCGGTTGTTGTTGGTCGACAGGCGCAAATCGATAAACGGGTGCAGGGCCTGGAACTCGGGCAGGCGCGGCAGCAGCCAGCCAACGGCAAAGGTGCCCACCGCACCCACGGTCAGCACCTCGCGGTAGTGGCCGCCGTCGAAGCAGTCGAGGGTCTGGGCGATGCGGTCGAAGCATTCGCGCAGCACCGGCAGCAAGGTCTCGCCTTCGCTGGTGAGCATCAGCCCGCGTGGCAGGCGCTTGAACAGGGTGACCTTGAGCTGGGCTTCGAGGCTCTTGACCTGATGGCTGACCGCCGCCTGGGTCACGCACAGCTCGATGGCCGCGCGGGTAAAACTAAGGTGCCGGGCCGAAGCCTCGAACGCCCGCAGGGCGTTCAGGGGCAGGTGCGGTCGGATCATGCAGACTCCCAAATTTTTCTAATGGCTGCTGCGAAATATCATCGTTTGTGCAACCTGCGCAAAGCGCCTAGATTGGCGCTCCCTGCTGCAGCCAGGCTCACAACAGTCCACTTATGGAAAGGTTGCCGATCATGCACCAAACAACCAACCTCAAGCCAGGGATTCTGGCCTCCCTTGCCCTTTGCCTGGTCGCTGGGCAAAGTTTTGCCGAGACGCCGCTGGAATCAACGGTGAGCGGCGCCATCCGCCCGCTGATGCAGCAACAGGCGATCCCCGGCATGGCCGTGGCCATCAGCGTCGACGGCCAGCAGCACTATTTTAACTACGGGGTAGCGTCGAAACAAAACGGCCAGGCGGTGAACGCCGACACCCTGTTCGAGATCGGTTCGCTGAGCAAGACCTTCACCGCCACCCTCGCAGGCTTTGCCCAGGCCAGTGGCAAGCTGAGCCTCGGCGACCCGGCCAGCAAGCACTGGCCGGCGCTCAAAGGCACGGCATTCGATGGCATCACCCTGCTCAACCTCGGCACCTACAGCGCCGGCGGCCTGCCCCTGCAGTTCCCGGATGAGATCAAGGGCGAGGCCGACCTGCCCGGTTACTACGGTCACTGGAAAGCCGACTACGCCCCTGGCACCCACCGGTTGTATTCCAACCCCAGCCTTGGCCTGTTCGGCTACCTCGCGGCCAAAAGCCTGGGTACGCCGTTTGCCGAGTTGATGGAAAAACAGCTGCTACCGCAACTGGGCCTGCAGCACAGCTACCTGCAGGTGCCTGCCGCGCAGATGGGCAACTACGCCCAGGGTTACAACAAGCAGGATCAACCCGTGCGCGTCGGCCCCGGGCCGCTGGATGCCGAAGCCTATGGTTTGAAAGTGACGGCTGTGGATCTCTTGCATTACCTGGACCTGAACATCCAGCCGCAAAGCCTGAGCAAACCGCTGCAGCGGGCCATCGCCACGACGCAGACCGGCTATTACCAGGTCGGTGAAATGACCCAGGGCCTGGGTTGGGAGCAGTATGCCTACCCGGTTAGCCTTGAGCAGTTGCAGGCCGGCAATGCGCCGTCGATGGTGCTGGAGCCGCAACCTGTGACCTGGTTGAAACCGGCGCGGCCGCTGCCGGCCGGCACCCTGTTGAACAAGACCGGTTCGACCGATGGTTTTGGTGCCTACGTGGCGTTTGTGCCGTCAAAACGCATTGCCATCGTGTTGCTGGCGAACAAGAACTACCCGATTGCCGAGCGGGTGAAGGTGGCGCATCGGATCCTCACGGCTTTGGATCAGTAAGATCGCGGGGCAAGTCGAGGCGTCGCACCGCCGCTTGTGTCTTGAGGTAGGAATAGAATCAGAAGTGAGAGCGGTGAATGGCAAGCT